>DATCLL010000075.1:0-30381 GCA_036563935.1 Limnochordales bacterium
CAACAGGGGGATCCGCACCCGCACGTCGCACCGCCGCCGCACCAGGGGCGACAGGCCCCTACCCTCAGCGCCCACCACCATCCCTACCCGCCC
The DNA here is from genome assembly GCA_036563935.1 of Limnochordales bacterium. Taxonomy (GTDB): domain Bacteria; phylum Bacillota; class Limnochordia; order Limnochordales; family Geochordaceae; genus DATCLL01. The sequence goes on from DATCLL010000075.1 coordinate 94, forward strand.
CGTCAGGTCCACCTCCCACAGGAGCCGCTCCCCCTCGGGGTCGGCGCCCACCAGCCAGAAGCCCGCGCCCTTCAAGGTCTCCATGGCAGCGGCCACCGACGCCACCCGCGCCACCGGCACGTGGGCCACGGCGCCTGCCGAGGCCCTCCAGACCGCCCCCGTCAGGCCCGCCGCCCGGCGGGAGGGTACCACCACCCCGCCCACACCCGCTGCGTCCGCCGTGCGCACCAGCGAACCCAGGTTCTGAGGGTCCTGCAGGTGGTCCAGCACCAGCACCCGGGCCCGGCCGCCGGGCTGGATCAGACGCTCCAGGAGCTCCTCGAGGGCAGTGTATGGCACGACGGCGGTAGCGGCCGCGATCCCCTGGTGAGCCACACCGCCACAGGCCCGATCGAGCCATCCCCGGGGCACCCGCTGCACGGGGACCCCTGCCCGGCGCGCCTCGGACACCAGCGGCGCCAGGCCTTCGGCGCTCTCGGCCACGTAGAGCCGGTGAAGCGGCCGCCCGGAGCGCAGCAGCTCCCGAACGGCCCGCCGCCCCGCCACCATCACCTCCCGGGGCTCACCCAGGCCCATGCCCGGCGCAGGCACCCTCCTCCAGCGCGGCCACGGCCGACTCCAGCAGCTCTTCCAGCCGCCCCTGCCGTCCGCTCAGATACAGGAAGCCCACCAGCGCCTCGAACCCCGTGCTGTTCCGGTACTCCCCTAGCCCCGTCCCCACCGGCCGCCGACGGAGGTGCCGGTTGCGGGCCCGCCGGGCCACGTCCTGCTCGTCAGGGGTCAATCGGGGCCACACCAACTCCAGCAGCCGGGCCTGCCCGCTGGCTCGCGTCAGCGGCACCACCCGGGCATGCAGACGCCGCACCGGCGGCGCCGGTAGGGCCATGGCCCGCTGGCCCTCTCCCCGGGCTCCCCACAGCTCCCGTAGTGCCCGGGTGCGCGCGTACAGCTCGAAGACCGCGTCGCCGACGTAGGCCAGCACGGGAACGGGAAGGCGGGCCGGATCCTCCCCGGAGCCGGCCGTCCTCATCGGGTGGTCCCGACGGGTGCGGGGCTCCACCGCCACCGGGGCCCGGTGGCCGTGTCCTCCACGGCGATCCCCAGGGCCCCCAGGGAGTTGCGCAGCTCGTCGGCGTGCTGGTACTCCTTGCGCCGCCGCGCGGCCTCCCGCTCCTTGAGCACCAGCTCCACCAGCCCGTCCACCACCGCCGCCGGCTCCGGCCCGGCCGACACCTCCACCGCCGCGCGGGTCGGTGGCGAGACGACCCCCAGGATCTCCTGGCCGAAGAGGGCCACCAACCCCGCTGCCGCCGCCAGCAACGCCCCCGCCGGCGCGGGGGCCGACGAGCCCCACCGCTCCAAAAGGGGGTTGACCTCCCGGACGAGGTCGAAGAGGACGGCCAGGGCGCGGCTGGTGTTGAAGTCGTCGTCCATGGCCGCCTCCACCTGGGAAGGCGCCGAGCGCACGGCCTGCCAGGCCCGGCCCTCCAGCTCGTCGGAGGGCTGCCAGCCCAGGGGCAGGGCGTCCTCGAGCCATCGCAGCACGGGCACCCTCCGGGCGCCCCCCAGCCAGTGAAGGTAGGGCGACAGCCGGTGGTAGGCCTGGCGGAGCCGCTCCCAGCCGGGCCGAGCTTCGTCCACCGCGGTCGCGTGGAACTCGATGGGCGAGCGGTAGTGGGTGGACAGCAGGTAAAACTTGAGCAGCTCCGGCTCATAGCGGTCCAGCAGCGCGTTGGCCGCGGTGAAGTTGCCCAGCGACTTGGACATCTTCACGGCCTGTACGTTGACCAGACCCGTGTGGACCCAGTAGCGCACGAAGCCCTCCTGGCCGGCGTACGCCTCCGACTGGGCCAGCTCGTTTTCATGGTGGGGGAAGACCAAGTCGACGCCGCCGCCGTGGAAGTCGAAGCCGAAGCCCAGGTAGTGCAGCGACATGGCCGAGCACTCGATGTGCCACCCCGGCCGCCCCCGCCCCCAGGGGCTGGGCCAGGAGGGTTCGTCCGGCCGCGCGGCCTTCCACAGAGCGAAGTCGGCGGCGTGGCGCTTGCGCTCGTCCACCTCGATGCGGGCTCCCGCCTCCAGCTGCTCCCGGCGCTGTCGGGACAGTTTGCCGTACGGGGCGAAGGCGGTGACGTCGAAATAGACGTCGCCGTCCACCACGTAGGCCTTGCCCTTCTCCACCAGCCGGGCCACCATCTCCACGATCTGGGGGATGTGGCGGGTCACCCGAGGGTAAAGGTCCGCCAGCTGCACGCCCAGCCGCTCCAGGGCCTGCAGGTACTCCTCGCTGTAGGTGCGGGCGATCTCCTCCACGGAGCGGCCGCTGTCACGGGCTTTGGCGATGATGCGGTCGTCGATGTCCGTGAAGTTTTGGACCAGCTGCACCCGCAGGCCCCTGTACTCCAGGTAATTGCGGATGGCCTGCCACACGACGGCGGGCCGCAGGTGGCCCAGATGACAGTGGTCGTAGGGCGTCAGGCCGCAGACGTAGATGCTGACCCGCCCGGGGTCTCGGGACACGAAGACCTCCTTGCGCCGGTTGAGGGTGTTGTAAACCTCGATGGCCACCTCGGCGTCCCTCCGTCAGTGCAGGCGTCCCGTTGTACCCCAGCATATCCAGCCGACGCCAGCCCCGTCAATTTGCCCACGCCGCCCGGCCCCGACCCGACACCGTTCCCCCGCCTGGCAGGAAATCCGAGAGATTCCCACAAAATGTTCCCCCGCCGGGCTCCCCACCGAGCGGTGACCCGGCCCGGCCGACGGGGCAGGCGCCGCACCGCCCCACCCGGTCAGCGGACGTGGCCGCGGGACGGAGGCACCCGTGCGGGTTCTCTTGTTGCTGTGGGCTGTGTGGGCGCTGTGGGAGCTGGCCCACCGCTGGGACCGTCTGCACCCGCTGCGCGCCGGCCGCGGCGCGGCCTCGACGGACTCCCCGGACGACGGGACGTATCTGGACTGGGAGCTCCTCCGCCGGCGCCAGGGGGCGGGCCGGTTCCAGCAGGCCGCCGGGCCAGGTCTGCCGGTGGAGGTTCCCGGCGCCGTGGTCACCCGCCGCTGACGGCGCCCGTGGCCTGCTGCAGCGCGTCGCGGGCGTCGGAGCTGTCAGGTCGTAGCTGCACCGCCCGGCGCAGGAAAGCTTCCGCCTCCTGCCGGCGCCCCTGGGCCAGCAGGAACTGGCCGAGTCGCAGGTGCGCATCGAAGCTATCGGGGTCGTCCTGCACGGCCTGGCGCAGGCGCTCGACCGCCAGGCCCTGCTGGCCCAGCAGCTCGTGGGCCAGCGCGGCGGCGTAGTGGATCTGGGAGCGGCGAGGGCCCGCCGGCTCCCGCCGGGCGGCCTGCTGCAGGGCGCTGAGGGCTTCCTGCGGCCGCCCTGCCATCAGCTGGGCCCGCCCCAGGGCGTACAGGAGCTCCGGCCGCTCGCCGCCCAGAGCGACGGCGGTGCGCAGCTGCTCCTCCGCTGGACCGGGACGTCCTTCTGCCAGGTAGATCTCGGCCAGCTGCAGCCGCAGCGAGCTGACGGCCGGCGCCAGCCGCACAGCCCGCTCCAACAGCTGCCGGGCCTCCTCCCACCGTCCCTGCTGCCGGCGCACCCCGGCCAGCGCCGGGTAGGCCCGCCAGAAGCCGGGTTCTTGCTCCAGGGCCCGCTCCAGGGCGTCGGCGGCAGCCTCCAACTCCCCGAGCCCGGCGTGGCTCAGCCCCAGCCCCCACCAGGCTTCGGGATGACGGGGGCTCAGCGCCTGCGCCTGCCGGAAGGCGACCCCCGCTGCGGCGTAGGCGCCACGGGCCAGGCGGACGAAGCCCAGCTCCAGCCACAGCGCCGCACCGCCGCCCCCCAGCCGGATGGACTGCTCCAGCTCCCGCTCGGCCTGCTCCAGCTCCCCCATGGCCCGCAGCACGGCCCCCAGGTTGCCACGGTACAGAGGGTGGGCCGGCTCGGCGCGGCTGGCCTGGCGGAAGTAGCTGGCCGCCGAGGCCAGCCGGCCCTGGCGGTAGGCCAGCACCCCCAGATTGTTGAGGGCTGGAGCCAGGTCGGACTGCACCTCCAGCGCCGCCTGGTAAGCCTGCGCGGCCGCCTGCTCGTCGCCCAGCTGCTGGTAGGCCAGGGCCAGGTGGTACCGGGAGATCGGGTCGGTGGCCAGGGACGGGTGCGCCTCGAGCACCCGACGGGCGTCGGCCGGCCGGCCCGCCCGCAGGTACAGGCGCCCCAGGTGGGCAGCCACCTCCACCCGGGCTGCCGCCCGGGTCTGGAGCACCTCCAGCACGGCCAAGCCTTCCAGGGGACGGCCTAGCAGCTCGTAGAGGCCGGCAGCCGCCACCCGCACCCCCGCCGCGTCCGGCCACAGCGTGACGGCCTGGCGCAGGTGGAACGGCACCTGGAGGTGGTCGCCCTGCCGGTAGGCGGCGTAGGCGGCCAGCAGGTGGGCGACGGCCCGCACCCGGCCCGCTGCCGTGCCATCGGGGGCCAGGTACGGCTGTAGGGCCGCCATGGCCCGGTCCCCGTGGCCGGCTGCCACCTGGCCCGGCACCTGCAGCAGATCCGGCGGGGCACCGACCGCCACCGCCAGCTGCTCCAGCAGCCCCGGCAGCGCCTGAGCCCCGTCGGCACGCTCCCCGGCCGGCACCGGCGCGGCCGCGCCGGTCGGCCAGGCCGTCGCCAGCACCAGCGCCCCGGCCGACAGGAGCACCCGGACCGCCCGCGCTCGGCTCCTGGCCACGCCGCACCGCTCCCTGGAGTGGGGGTCTTGGTCTTGGCCCCTGTTCGCTGCGCTGGCCCCGCCTCCCTGCGCAGCCGGACGGGCAGCGTCGTTGCGGGGGCCACCGTCGGTTGCCAGGACTGCGGGCCCGATGTATGGTAGTAGGGAGTCTGGACGCCGAGAATGCAACACGATGGTAGGGCCTTCGGGGCAGGGTGAGCCCACGGCCCCATGGGCCGGGGCGATTCCCGACCGGTGGTGATGGGGCGCCGGCGCCGCCGGCCTCCTCAGCCCACGACCCGTGGGCGGCACGCCGCCCGCGGTGGATCCGGTGCGAGTCCGGAGCCGACGGTAAAGTCCGGATGGGAGAAGGCCACACGACGGCGGTTGGCCGCCGACGGCGACGCGCCCGGCCATGCTGGCCGGTCGTGTCGGCCCCGCGGCCGCGCCGGCCTGCCCCGGCCCACCCCGTGGAGGACGGATGGCCATGAGCCTTCCCGTAGGGTGTGCCGTGGAAGGGGCCGAGGCCGGGCCGGCGGGTCTATCCCTCCCGCCCCAGCTGGCCGACGACGGCTCCGCGCGTCCCTGGCTGCGAAGGGCCTTGGCCCTGGCCCGGCGGGGCGCCGGCCTGACCAGCCCCAACCCGGCGGTGGGCGCCGTGGTGGTGCGGGACGGGCGGGTCGTGGGGGAGGGCTTCCACCGGCGCGCAGGTGGTCCCCACGCCGAGGTGGTGGCCCTGGCCCAGGCGGGGGAGCTGGCCAGGGGAGCCACCCTGGTGGTGACCCTGGAGCCGTGCGACCACTGGGGGCGCACGCCGCCGTGTACCGAGGCCATCCTGCGGGCCGGCGTCGCCCGGGTGGTGGCCTGCACCGTCGACCCCAACCCCCGGGTGCGGGGCAGGGGGTTCGCACGGCTCCAGGACGCCGGCGTGGAGGTCCTGTTGGCCCCGCCGTGGGCCGCCCAGCGGGCCCGGGCCCTCAACGAAGCCTACGAGAAATACATCACCACGGGCATCCCCTACGTCACCTGCAAGGCCGCCATGAGCCTCGACGGCAAGATAGCCGCCACCTCGGGGCAGGCCCGCTGGATCACCGGGCCTCAGGCCCGTCGCCTGGCGCATCGGCTTCGGGCCCTGCACGACGCGGTCATGGTGGGCGTCGGCACCGTGCTGGCGGACGACCCCATGCTCAACGCCCGGCCCGGGCGGCGGGCGCCAGCCCGCCAGCCCTTGCGGGTGGTGGTGGACAGCCTGGCCCGCACGCCCCCCGACGCAGCCCTCTTCCACCCCGTGGGACCTACCGGGCCTGTGCTGGTGGCCGCCACCCAGCGGGCACCTGCCGGGCGGGTGGCGGCACTGCGGGATGCCGGCGCGGAGGTGCTGCTGCTACCCGCCGACGACCACGGCCGGGTGGACCTCCGGGAGCTGCTGGCGGCCCTCGGCCGGCGGGCCATCACCTCCATCCTGGTGGAAGGTGGGGGCACGCTCCACGCCGCCTTGCTGGAGGCGGGCCTGGTCGACCGCGTGGCCGTCTTCATCGCCCCGAAGATCCTGGGGGGGCAGCATGCGCCCACCTTCGTGGAGGGGCAGGGTTGCGCCAGCGTGGAGCAGGCGTGGCCCGTGGTGAGCTGGCATTGCCGCCGGCTGCCCGGCGGCGAACTCTTCGTGGAAGGCCGGGTGCAGGCCCGCCCGACGCAGCCGCTGGGCGTGGGCCGACAGCCGGCCTGGGCCGACGCCCAGAGCGCGGCCGGGCCCCGGTGGCCCGTCCTGTTGACGGCGGGGGTGGCCAGGCTCTAGATGTTCACCGGCATCGTGGAGGCCCTGGGCCGGGTGCAGCGCCATGACCACCGGTCGGACGGCCGCCGGGTGCTGACGGTAGCCACCCCGTGGGGACCCGGCGAAGTGGGTCCGGGCGACAGCGTGGCGGTGGACGGCGTTTGTCTGACGGTGACGGTCGTGGAACCGTCCGGCCAGCTGCTCTGCTTCGACCTCTCGCCGGAGACCCTGGCCCGCACCACCCTTGGCCGGCGCCAGCCGGGCGACGTCGTCAACCTGGAGCGGGCCTTGCGGGTGGACGGGCGCCTGGGAGGCCACCTGGTGCTGGGCCACGTGGACGGGGTGGCCCGCTGCCGGTGGGTGCGGCCCGCCGGCGCCGGGCTGGAGGCTGGCTTCCAGGCGCCGGGGGACCTGCTGGCGCTGCTGGCCGTCAAGGGGTGCGTCGCGCTGGACGGGGTGAGCCTCACCGTGGCCGGCCTGGAGCCCGATGGCTTCTGGGTCGCCCTGGTGCCCTTCACCCTCGAGCGGACCACGCTGGGCCAGCTGGCGCCGGGCCGGGAGGTTAACCTGGAGGTGGACGTCCTGGCCCGTTATGTGGCCCGCCAGCTGCAGCCGGCAGGGCCGGCGTTCTCGGAGACAGGGGGGCAAGCCTTTTGAAGCCGACGGACACGCGGCCCGAACCCGCGCAAGGGACGCCCTTCGCCAGCATCGAGCAGGCCCTGGAGGAGCTGGCCGTGGGCCGCATGATCATCGTGGTGGACGACGAGGACCGGGAAAACGAGGGCGACCTGGTCATGGCCGCCCAGAAGGTGACGCCCGAGGCCATCAACTTCATGACCCGCTACGGGCGCGGCCTGGTCTGCGTCCCCCTCACGGGGGAGCGTCTCGACCAGCTGCAGATCCCGTTGATGCCGGGCGCCTCCGAGCAGAGCATGCGCACCGCCTTCGCGGTCTCCGTGGACGTGGTGGAGGTCCGCACGGGCATCTCCGCCTTCGAGCGGGCAGCCACGGTGCGGGCTCTGGCGGATCCGACCAGGGGTCCGGGGGACTTCCTGCGGCCGGGCCACGTGTTCCCCCTGCGGGCCAAACCCCGGGGCGTGCTGGACCGGCCGGGCCACACCGAAGCGGCCGTGGATCTGGCCCGCCTGGCGGGTCTGTATCCGGCCGGCGTGGTTTGCGAGATCATGAACGACGACGGCTCCATGGCCAGGCTGCCCCAGCTGTTGACCTTCGCCCGCCGCTTCGGCCTGAAGGTCATCAGCGTCGCCGACCTGGTGCGTTACCGAGTGCGCACCGAGACCATGGTGCAACGGGTGGCCGAGGCTTCCCTGCCGACAGCTCACGGGCCGTTCCGCATCGTCGGCTACCAGAGCCTGCTGGACGGCGAGACCCACGTGGCCCTGGTGCGGGGCGATCCGGCCGGGCGGGCGGGCGTGCTGGTGCGGCTCCACTCCCAGTGCCTGACGGGCGACGTCTTCGGTTCGTTGCGGTGCGACTGCGGGGACCAACTGGCGGCCGCCCTGGAGGCCATCGCCCGGGAGGACGCGGGGGTGCTGGTCTACTTGCGCCAGGAGGGCCGGGGGATCGGCATCCTCAACAAGTTGAAGGCCTACCGGCTGCAGGACGAGGGTAAGGACACCGTGGAGGCCAACGAGGCCCTGGGCTTTCCCGCCGACCTGCGGGAGTACGGCGTGGGAGCCCAGATCCTGAGGGACCTGGGCGTCAGCAGCGTCCGCCTGCTGACCAACAACCCCTCCAAGGTGCAAGACCTGGAGGCCTACGGCGTCCACGTGGTGGAGCGGCTGCCCCTCAACGTGGCGCCCCGCCCGGAAAACCTCCGCTACCTGCTGACCAAGCAGCAAAAGCTCGGCCACCTGCTGGGGCTACCGGTGGCGGGCTCCTCCGCCGCCGCAGCCCACGACGGCGCGCTGCTGGGCCTGTTGGCCCCGCCCGTGGGAGAGGGGCGCTGAAGGCCCCGTGGCCGTCTTCCAGGGAGACCTGCAGGCCGCCGGTCGGCGCTTCGCGGTGGTGGTGGCCCGCTTCAACCAGCTGGTGACCCAGGCCCTGCTGGAGGGCGCCCGGGACGGCCTCATCCGCCACGGCGCGTCGGCCTCGGACATCGATGTCATCTGGGTGCCCGGCTCCATGGAACTGGCCCCGGTAGCGGCCCGGCTCGCCCGCTCGGGCCGCTACGACGCCGTCATCTGCCTGGGTGCGGTGGTGCGGGGCGGCACCGCCCACTTCGAGCACGTGGCCCGGGAGACCAGCGGCGCCATCCGCCAGGTGGCCCTCAGCAGCGATGTGCCGGTGCTGTTCGGGGTGCTGACGGCCGACGACCTGCAGCAGGCCATGGACCGGGCCGGCGGCAAGATGGGCAACCGGGGGTACGACGCGGCCGTGGCGGCAGTGGAGATGGCCAATCTGTACCGCCAGCTGCCGCCCGGCGCCGGCCGGAACGCCGGCCAGAGCTAGCGGCCCGGCGCCGCGCCCCCCAGGCCGGTGATGGCCGCCCGGGCCGCCTGCTGCAGGGCCGGCCGCCCTTCCAGGCTCTCGAAGGAGAACAGGACGATCCCCGAGGCTCCCGCCTGCCAGGCTGTCCGCACCAGGTTCACCAGCTCCTCGGGCCGCCCCGAAGGGAGCCGGTAGACGCCGATGCCGGCCCGGATCCCTGCCCGGCCTCCCGCGCTGGCCACGGCGGAGCGCACCCAGGTCCCGAGCTGCGAGGGGTCCGTGGTGTACGACATGAGAGCGACGGAGCTGACCCAACCTGCCTGCAGCCAGGCCAGCCAGTTTTGGGCGTAGCTCTCCCGGGCCCGGCGCAGCTCTGGCATGACGGCGGCCGACAGGGCCAGCGCCAGCCCCTCCTCCCGCAGGGCCGATGCCACCTCTCGCACGAGGGTACTGACCTGCTGCTCCCGGAAGGCCTGCCAGGCCCGCACCTCCTCGGGCGTGACAGGCAGGGCAACGCTGGCCGACGGCGAGCCGGCGGCCGGCGGGTGCTCGAGCCCGGACGCCTGCCAAAACCGCTGCAGGGCGGCCGGGTGGTAACCCAGATGGGGTCCCGGGTAGCGGACGTAGTCCAGGTGGATCCCGTCCAGGTCGTAGCGCCGAGCCAGCTCCTGGACCGTCTCCACCACCACCCGCCGCACGCCCTCCAGGCCAGGGTCGACGAACAGCCCGTTGACCTCCGGGTGCTCCCCGACCCGGTACCGCCACAGGGAGCGCCCCTCCCGGTCCACCGTCACCCACTCCGGATGCCGCACCAGGGGGTGTCGGGGGTCCGTCGGCGGCGCGTCCAGGCGCCCCCACGGGTAGACCAGCAGCCACCCGTGTACCCGCAGCCCGGCCCGCCGGGCCAGGGCCAGCACCTCGGCCAGGGGGTCCGCGGGCATCCGGGGCAGGGCCGGCATGGGCCAGATGGCCGAACGGTACGCGGCCTCGCCCCGGGATAGCACCTGTACGTAGAGGTCCTGTACCCCCAGCTGGCGGGCCAGCCCGACCGCCGCCCGCAGGCCCTCCGGGTCCACCAGGCTCTCCTGCCTCACCCATAGGCCCACCTGCACCGGGGCTGGCGGGCCGGGCGGCTGCGCTGCCCGCTGGACCCCCAGCACCTGCACCCCGGCTGCCGCCGCCGCCCCCACCAGCGCGCCCAGGAAGGCGACCGCCAGCACCGCCCGCCGGCGGCGGGCGGGGCGCCCGGAAGTGGCTGGCGTCGGCAACGGATGCTGGTCCATGCTAGCTCACGAAAACCTCAAGAACATGCGGGCCGCCCTCTGCAGGGCCTCCTCCCGCTCCGGTCCCTCTTTGGCCATGCAGTCGCGGAAGTGCTCGCCCATGAGGCTCATGGCCACCCGAGAAAGGGCTGCCCGCATGGCCGCCAGCTGCAGCACGATCTCCTCGCACTCCCGCTTCTCCTCCAGCATGCGCTGGATGCCCCTGGCCTGGCCCTCGATGCGCTTCATGCGGTTGACGAGATCATCAGCGGCCGGATGACCTCTGCCTGCGGCCAAAGCGTCATCGACCCCTCCCCGCCCGGCGGGGCCACCCCGTGGGCCCCTCGCCGGCCCCGGGCGCAGCCGGCTACGCCTGTCCGTCCTCGGCCCCCTCCTCGGCGGGCGGCTCCAGGCCCACCGTGGTGAGGACCACCTGCAGGAGATAGTTCTCCGGGACCGCCCCCTCGATGAACTCCGTCTCGTTGATCACGGTCCGGGGGACGCCCCGCACGCCGTACTGCTGGGCCAGCTCCGGGAATTCGGTGGCCTCGATCATGTCCGCCGTGATCTGCGGGTTCTCCATGGCGAACTGGTGGGCCAGCCTTACTGCCTTGGGGCAGTACGGGCAGGTGGGGGTCACGAAGACCTTCAGGTGTACCGGCGTCCGCAGGGAGGCCAGGGCCTTGCGGGTGCGCTCGGACAGCCGGGTCTGGCCGGAGGCGACATCCATCATGGACTCCACCAGGGTGGTGAACTCGTACCCGGCGGGGATGCCGAAGTAGCGCACGCCCCTCAGCCGCCGGTCCGGGTCCGTCACCACGATGGCCGGCACCCGGTCCACCCCATACGCCTCCAGCATCTCCGGCTGGGCCCGACGATCGTACACCTCCACCTGCACCTTCCCGTCGCCGGCCGCCTCGGCCAGCTCCTGCACCAGCTGCACCGTCTCCCGACAGTACATGCAGTTGCGCTCGCCGGGCACCACCAGCCGGGAGGGCTGCTCGGAGAAGACCAGGGCCACCACCCGGCCGTCCAGCTTTTCAAACATGGAACGGATCGCCTGCCGGTCCCGCTCGCCGATCATGGGCATCGCGGCACCAACCACCTTCCCGTCACCGGCGCCCTGTGCGGCCCGTGGGCCGAGCAGGTCAGGTGCCCCTACCCGGTAGGGTATCCTGATGCCGCTCCCTCCATATCACAGCCGGGGCGCGCTGTCAAGAAACGGACACCACCAGCACCGTCGCCAGCGCGGCGATGGCCTCACCGGCTCCCACCGGCCCCAGCCCCTCCGCGCTGCGGGGCTTGACGGAGACGGGAAGGTCGGGGCACTCGGCCGCCTGCCGGATGGCCCCGGCCATGGCGGGCGCGTAGCCGGCCAGCCGCGGCCGCTCGGCGATGACCACCGCGTCTACCTGGGCCAGTCGCCAGCCCGCCTCCCGGGCCAGCTGCACCGCCCGGGCCAGCAACTGGCGGCTGTCGGCCCCCTCCCAGGCCGGTTCCGTGTCGGGGAAGACGCTGCCCAGGTCGCCCAGGCCGCACGCTCCCAGCACCGCGTCGGCAATGGCGTGCAGCAATACGTCCCCGTCCGAGTGCCCCAGCAGCCCCAGGGGGTGCGGAATCTCGACCCCGCCCAGGCGCAGGGGCCGTCCCGGCACCAGCCGGTGCACGTCGAAGCCCAGCCCCACCCGCATCCCCAGCGAACCCAAGGCCTCAACCCCCGTTGCTGTGGAAGCTCTCCTCGACCGGCCGGTCGCCCCAACCCCGGCTCAGCAGCGCCTCCACCATGACCAGGTCCTCCGGGACGGTCACCTTCAGGTTGGCCCTCGACCCCGCCAGCACCCGCACGGGCTGACCCAGGGCCTCGACCAGGGTGCAGTCGTCCGTCGCTTCCAGGCCCCAGGCCTCGGCCCGCTCGTGGGCCTGCCACAGCAATTCGAAGCGGAAGGCCTGGGGCGTCTGTATGTTCCACAGCCGCCGGCGATCGGGGGTCATGAAGACCAGGCCCCGCTGGTCCACCAGCTTGACGGTCTCCTCCGCGGGCGTCCCCACCGTCGCGGCGCCGTAACGGCAGGCCTGCTCCACCGTCTGCAACACCAGCTGCTGGGTGACCAGGGGGCGCACCCCGTCGTGCACCACCACCAGGTCCCACGGGGGCTCAAGGGACTTGAGGGCTCGCAGGCCGGCGTGGACGGACCGGCGCCGGGTGCTCCCGCCGGGCACCACATCCATCACCTTGCGCAGTCGGTAGCGGCGCACCACTTCCCGCCACGCATACTCCACGTCGCCGGCCCGCACCACCAGCACCACGCCTTCCACCGCCTCGCAGCGGTCGAAGACGTCCAGGCTGTAGTAGACCAGCGGACGGCCCAGCACGGGGAGGAACTGTTTGGCCACCGGCACCGACAGCACGCCGGCAAAGGGCGAGAAGCGCCAGCGCTCGGCCATGCGCTGGCCCTCCCCCGAGGCCACCACCACCGCCGCCACGCGCATGTCAGGGCGCGACCCGGTCGGCCACCTTGGGCCGGGCAAAGATCATACGCCCCGCGGAGGTCTGCAGGACGCTGGTTACCGTCACGTCCACCGACTCGCCGATGTGGCGGTGTCCCCCGTCCACCACCACCATGGTGCCGTCGTCCAGGTAGCCCACGCCCTGGCCCTGCTCCTTGCCGTCCCGGATGAGCTGCACCGTCATCTCCTCGCCGGGCAGCACCCTGGGCCGCAGGGCGTTGGCCAGCTCGTTGACGTTGAGGACCATCACGCCCTGCAGGGAGGCGACCTTATTCAAGTTGAAATCGCTGGTGAGCACCCGGGCCTGCAGTTGCCGCGCCAGGCGCACGATGCGCTGGTCTACATCGCCCCGCCCGTTGGCCTCCAGGATCCGGACCTCCACATGGGGGCCCTTCTGCAGCTGCCGCAGGATGTCGAGCCCCCGCCGCCCGCGGCTGCGGCGCATGGCGTCCGGTGAGTCGGCGATGCGCTGGAGCTCCTGCAGGACGAAGCTGGGAACGATCAGGGTACCCTCCAGAAAGCCGGTGCGGCAGATGTCCTCCACCCGGCCGTCGATGATGGCGCTGGTGTCGACCACCACCGGCCGGGGCCGGCGAGCCCCGTCGGCACCGTCATGGCGGGGCCGCCAGCGAAGCAGCCCGGCCAGCTCGTCGTGCCGCTTGACGCCCACCGTCATGCCGACGTAGGCCAGCGCCGCCGTCACCAGGGCAGGGAACAGGTCGCCCACCACCGGGATGTCCCGGGGCAGGGGTAGGGTCAGCAGGAGCGCGATGACGAGCCCCGCGACGAGGCCGGCCGTGCCGAAGATCAGCTCCGGCACCGACGCCCGGTGGGCGGCCCGGGCGGCCGACTGCAGGCACCGCTCCACCCACCGGGACAGCCCGCCCCCCACGGCCATCCCCAGCAGGCCCACCGCCAGGGGGAGCACCACCGGTAGCTGCCCGGGCTGGCTCAGGCCCAGCGCAGCGCCCAGCCGACCGTCTACCAAAAGCCAGCCGATCCGGTACCCCGCCACCGCCCCCGCCGTCGCCAGCAGCCAGCGCAACACCACCGACCCCATGACGGCCCATCCTCCCCGCGGTTGCCCCGCCGCGGGACACCCTCAGGAACCCAGCACCTCGTCCAGGCGCCGCTCCACCTCGGCGGCCGGCAGGCCCTGCGCCAGCACCAGCTCCGACACCAGGATCTGACGGGCGCTGTCCAGCATCCGCCGCTCGCCCGTGGACAGCCCCTTCTCCCGGTCACGGAGGGTAAGGTTGCGCACCACTTCCGCCACCTCGAAGATGTCCCCGCTGCGGATCTTCTCCAGGTTGGCCCGGTAGCGGCGGTTCCAGTTCTGTGACATTTTGGTCTTCTCCCCTTGCAGCACGGCAAAGACCCGGTCGACCTCGTCGGAGCTGATGACCTCCCGCAGGCCAACCTCCTCGACGCTGCGCAGGGGGATCATCACCTGCATGTCGCCGAAGGGCAAGCGCATGATGTAGTACGGCTGGCGCTGGCCCAGCACTTCCCGCTCCTCGATGGCCTCGATGATCCCCGCTCCGTGCATGGGATATACCACTTTGTCTCCGACTTTGAAGGTGGCCAACGGGTGTCCGACCTCCCATCGCGCCCAGCATGCACCCCGGTATGGCATGCACGCGATGCATGCAGTATTCTAGCATTCGCGCCGTCCTCTGTCAAAGCCAGGGACCGCCAGGAGCCGCCACGAGGCGACACCATTCAACATTACCTCGCCGCTCGGCCGCTCGCCGTGGCTCGGGCTCTGCCGTCCTCTTGCGGCCGTGCGGCCACCGGGCAGGACTGCCGGGAGGGCCACCGGGCAGGCCCTTCCCGTCACAGGTGGCGGTCCAGCAGGATCTGGTCCCGAAGCCGGTTCAGGCCTTCCTTGATGGTGCGGGCCCGAACCTCCCCGATGCCCTCCACGTCGTCCAGCTGGTCCGTGGTGGCCGCCAGAACGCCCGGCAAGCGCTGAAACTTCTTCACCAGGTTCTCGATGACCGGCATGGGAAGCCGGGGGATCTTGTGGAGGATGCGATAGCCGCGCGGGGTCACCGCCATATCCAGGTCCGGAGCGGAGGCGTGCCCCATGGCCTTGAGAATGGCCTGCACGTCTACGGCCTCGTGGGCGCTGAACCGGCACAGTTCCGCCCACGCCTGCTCCGGCTGGCGGCCGTCCTGCGCCACCCAGTAGTCCCGGAAGACCAGGTAGCCCTCGTCGGCGATCTCCCGCATCAACTCCTCCAGCTGCATCTCCACCAGCTGGCCTTCCACCCCCAGCTCCACCACGTAGCGCTGGATCTCCACCGCGATGCGGTGCACCATCTGGGCCCGCTGCAGCACCGTCACCACGTCCTGCAGCGTGGCCAGGTCCTCGAATTCCAGCGCGGAGAGGTTCAGCAGGGACTGCTCCAGCACCGCCCGGTAGCGCCCCAGGGTGGCCAGGGCCTGGTTGGCCTTGGCCAGCAGCACGTTGACATCCCTCAAAACGTACTTGATGTTTCCTTTGTAAAGCGTGACGGTGTTGCGCCGCTGGGAGATGGAGATGACCAGCTGCCCCGTCTGCTTGGCCATGCGCTCCGCGGAGCGGTGGCGGGTGCCCGTCTCGAAGCTGGGGATCATGGGGTCGGGGTTCAGCTGGGCGTTGGCGTACAGGATCCGCTGGGCATCGGAACTGAGGACGATGGCCCCATCCATCTTGGCCAGCTCGTACAGGGCCGAAGGATGCAGCTCCGCGTTGACGTGAAAGCCCCCGTCCACCAGGTCCAGCACCTGGCGGGTGTCGCCCACCACGATGAGGGCGCCCGTGCGGGCCCGCAGGATGCTCTCCAGCCCCTCCCGCAGGGGCGTCCCGGGTGCCACCATCCGCAGCACCCGCATCAACTCGTCGTCCAGGGGGTCCGTCAGGCGGGCAGGCCTCACCGCTCGCCGGAGTCCCTCCTCGGCTGGCCAGGGGCCTCAGCCCTTGACAGGCTCCACGTGGGGATTATAACACTCTTGTACCCCCGCGGGCACGAACGCCCATGCGGGGCCAACGAGGCCGCGCCCCTGGCGCGCACCGAGGGGGTTCCCATGACCCAGCCGGCCGCCGACCAGCGCAAGCCGCCCGTGGAGCCGGAAGTCTTCCAGCGCCTGGACCTGCGGGTGGGGCAGGTGGTGGACGCGCAGGTCGCGCGGGGAACCCGCCGTCCCGCCCTGTGGCTGACCATCGACTTCGGTCCCCTGGGCGTGCTGCGCTCCAGCGCCCAGATCACCGACCTCTACCGCCCCGAAGAGCTGGTCGGGCGCCAGGTGGTGGCGGTGGTGAACCTGCCTCCCAAACGCATCGCGGGCTTTGTCTCCGACGTGCTGGTGCTGGGTGCCATCCGGCCCGACGGGGCCGTGGTGCTGCTGGCCCCCGACCGCCCCGTGCCGCCCGGACTGCCGGTGGCGTAAGCGCCCGGTCCTCCCCTCACCAGGCCGGGTTCCGCTCCACCACCATGGCCACCGCCTCCCCGCCCCCGATGCACAGGGTGGCCAGCCCGTAGCGCCCCTGCCGCTCCCGCAGCGCATACAGCAGCGTCACCAGCACCCGGGCGCCGCTGGCGCCGATGGGATGGCCCAGGGCCACCGCGCCGCCCCGCACGTTCACCCGGTCCCGGTCCAGCCCCAGCTCCGCAATGGCCGCCAGGGGCACCACGGCGAAGGCCTCGTTGATTTCGAACAGGTCCACGTCGTCAACGCCCAGCGACGCCTTCTCCAGCACCTTGCGGATGGCCAGGATGGGCGCCACGGTGAACCACTCGGGGTCCGTGGCCGCCGAGCAAAAGGCCACGATGCGGGCCAGGGGCACCAGGCCCTGCTGCCGGGCCCGCTCTTCCGCCATCACCACCACCGCGGCCGCCCCGTCGCTGATGCTGGAGGCGTTCCCCGCGGTCACCGTGCCGCCCTCGGCGGCGAAGGCGGGCGGCAGCTGGCGGAAGCGCTCGGCCACCAGCCGGCCCGGCTCCTCGTCGGTATCCACCAGACGGGTGGTGCCCCGCCGGTCCGTCACGGGCACCGGCACGATCTCCTCCCGGAACCGGCCGTCCGCGATGGCCTGCTGCGCGCGCCGGTACGACTCCAGCGCGTAGTCGTCCTGGGCTTCGCGGGTAAGCCGGCGGGTGCGGGCCAGAAGCTCGGCGCAGTCCCCCATGTGGCAGTCGTTGTAGACGTCCCACAGCCCGTCGTGCAGCAGGCTGTCCACCAGCCGCCCGTGGCCCATGCGGAGCCCGAAGCGGGCCCCACTGAGAAGGTACGGGGCCGAGGACATGCTCTCCATGCCGCCTGCCACCACCACGTCGGCATCGCCGCAGGCGATGGCCTGGGCGGCCAGCATGACCGCCTTCAGCCCCGAACCGCACATCTTGTTGATGGTGAGGCACTCCACCCCGCGGGGAAGGCCGGCAAACAGCGCCGCCTGCCGGGCCGGAGCCTGGCCCTGGCCCGCCGACAGCACCGTCCCCATGATGACCTCGTCCACCATCTCCCCGGCCACCCCGGCCCGCTCCAGCGCCCCCCGGATGGCCACCGCCCCCAGCCGGGGCGCCGGCACGCTGCTCAGGGCCCCGCCAAAGGCCCCGATGGGCGTTCGGGCCGCTCCCACCAGCACCGCCTGGCGCATGGCACCATCTCCCCCCTGTCCCATCCCACGGGGGGCTGGCCGGGCTGCGGCCGGTTCACGCCGGTGACGCCCACCGGCGCGAGCCCGAAACCCCCAGGGCCAGCCCCGCCGCGGCAAACACGGCCAGCACCACCACGTCACCCGCCGGGCCCAGAAGCTCCACCGGGCCAGCCACCAGGGCCAGGCGCAGCAGCTCCACCACGTAGGAGACCGGGTTGAGCCAGGCGAAGGCCACCAGCCACGCCGGCTGAACCGCCAGGGGGTACAGCGCGTTGCTGGCGAACAGCAGCGGAACGTTGAGCAGGGTGAGCACCCCGTGGAAGGCGGCCATGGAGGGAGCACGGGCCGCCAGGGCCGCCGCCAGCCCGGCAAACCCCGCGGCGAACCCTGCCAGACCCGCCAGAGCCAGCGCGCACGGCCCCGGCCGCAGCTGCCAGCCCGCCCCGACCGCCGCCGCCAGGGCCAGCACCAGCAGGGCCTGGCCCACCGCCTTGGTCACGGCGCCGCCCAGGGTCCCTGCCAGAATGGCGCTGCGGGGCACCGGCGCCACCAGGTACTGGCGCAGCACGCCGCTGAGGCGCTCCTGCAGGAGCACCGCGCCGCCCATCACCGCGGAGGATAGCGCGGCCAGCACCGCCGCCCCGGGCGCCATGTACGCCAGGTACCCCTGCCCGAACACTGAGCCGGCTCCGGGCAGGCTGGCCACCGCCGACGCCATCCCCACCCCGAACAGCCCCACCAGCAGAACGGGCAGGAACAGCGTCGCGCTCATCTCCATAGGGCTTCGCACGAACCGGTACAGGTGCTTCAGGTAAATGGCCACTGCCGCCTGCACGGCTCAGCCCCCATCCCCTGCCCGCTGGTCTGCCCGCTGGCCCGGCTGCCCCGGCTGCACGGGCTGCCCCGTCAGGCGCAGGAACAGGTCGTGCAGGGAGGGGCGGTGGACGCTCACCTCCCGCAGGCGCACCCCCAGGCGCCCGGCCGCCTCCACCACCGCGGCCAGAGCCCTGCCCGAAGAGGCCACGCCGGCCTCCAGGGCGCCGTCCTGGCAGCGCCACCAGTGCGCCCCGGCGGCCTGAAGCTCCTGGCCCACCCTCTCCAGCGGCCCCTCGGCGCGCACACGCAGCACCTCTTCGCCCAGCTCCCGCACCAGCGCGCCGGGAGCGCCCTGGGCCAGCACCCTGCCCCTGTCCAGGATGGCCACCTGGTCGGCCACCCGCTCCGCCTCCTCCAGGTAGTGGGTGCTGAACAGCACCGTCAGCTCCCACTCCCGGCGCAGCCGGCCCAGCACGTCCCACAGGGCTTCGCGGCTGTGGGGGTCCAGCTGGGCGGTGGGCTCGTCCAGCACCAGAAGCTGGGGGCGTCCCAGAAGAGCCCGGGCCAGCTCCAGCCGCCGCTTCATGCCGCCGGAGTAGGTGGCCACCTTGCGGCCCAGGTGCTGCTCCAACCCCACGGCCCGGGCCACCTGCTCCACCCGCTCCCGCCGCTCGCTGCGGCCCAGCCCCCACAGCCGGGCGTGAAAGTCCAGCACGGCATGCCCCGGCAGGTCCAGGTCCAGGCTCAGCTCCTGGAAGGCCACCCCCAGTCGCCGGCGCACCTCGTGAGGCGAGCGGCTCACATCAAACCCCAGCACCTGGGCCCTGCCTGCCGTGGGCAAAAGAAGGGTGGTCAGGATGCTCAGCAGGGTGGTCTTGCCGGCCCCGTTGGGCCCCACCACGGCAAACAGGCTGCCCCGGGGCACCGCCAGGTCCACCCCCGCCAGCGCGGTGACGGGCCCGAAGCGGCGCACCAGCCCCTCGGCCAGCACCGCCTCCTGGGAGGTCCGCAAGCGGTCCACCGCCCTCAGCGCCCCTGGGGAAGGCGCAGGCCCATGCGCTCCCGGACTTCCTGGATGACCTCCCGGGCCACCCGCCGCGCCCGCTCGGCGCCGCAGGCCGCTATCTCCCAGGCCAGTTCGGGCCGGGCGGAAAGTTCCCGGTAGCGCTCCTGGATGGGCTGCAGAAGCTCCACCAGGGCCTGGGCCAGCGCGTCCTTCAGTTCCACGTAGCGGATGGTGCCCTCCTGGTAGGCCCGCCGAAAGTGGTCTACCACCGCTTCGGGGGCGGTCAATTCCAGGAGGGTGAACAGGTTGCGCACCCCGGGGCTCATCTCCGAGCCCGCGGGCCCGGGGTCCGTGACGGCCGCCCGAACCTTGGCCCGCACCGTCTCGGGGTCGTCCAGGAGGTCGATGGCCCCCTTCGGCTCGCTCTTGGACATCTTGCGGGTGGGATTGTCCAGGGACATGATGCGGGCGCCCCGGGTGACGTACGCCTCCGGCAGGGGAAAGGTCTCCCCGAAGAGGTAGTTGAAGCGGCGGGCGATGTCCCGGGTGAGCTCGATGTGCTGCACCTGGTCCTCGCCCACGGGAACCAGGTCCGCCCGGTACAGCAGGATGTCCGCCGCCTGCAGCACGGGGTAGTTGAGCAGGCCCGCGTTGACCGCCTGGGCATGCTGGCGGGCCTTGTCCTTGAACTGGGTCATGCGCTGCAGCTGCCCCAGGGGGGTGATGCAGTTGAACAGCCAGGCCAGCTCCGCATGCTCCGGCACCTGGCTTTGCACGAAGATGACGGAGCGGTCGGGATCCAGCCCCGCCGCCACGTTCAGCAGCAGCGCATCCCGGATCCGCCGGGGCATCTCCCGGGGATCGTAGGGCACCGTCACCGCATGGTAGTCCACGATGCAGAAGTACGAGGGATACTGGTCCTGCAGCGCCACCCAGTTGCGGATGGCCCCCAGCAGGTTGCCCAGGTGCAGGTTCCCGCTGGGCTGGATGCCGGAGAAGACGACATGCGACAAGGCCGTTCCACCTCTGGCCGCAGGGCCCCCGGGGTCTGGCGCCGATTATAGCACCTCCTGCCGGGCCCGGTCACCTCCTGCCGGGCCAAAGGGCCGGGGACCCGCTGGCCGGCCGGTGGCCTCTGTGGTTTAATAGGCCTGTGACACCCTGGCAGCGCAACCTTTACCTGCTGGGCGTGGGGGTCTTTATCGCCCAGGCGGGCTTCTCCATCGTGGTGCCCTTTCTGCCGGCCCTGGTGGAGGAGCTGGGCGGCGGGCAGGCGGTGGGGTTCTGGTCGGGCCTGCTGCTGGCGGTCAACTTCCTCACCTACAGCCTCATGGCCCCGGTGTGGGGTTCCCTGTCGGACCGGGTGGGCAAGCGGCCCATGATGGTCCGGGCCGGCCTGGGCATCGCGCTCACCTACGTCTTCATGGCCTTTTCCGGGCAGCTGTGGCAGCTGGCCCTGTGGCGGGCCGTCAACGGCCTCATCTCCGGCTACATCCCCGCCGCCAACGCGCTGGTGGCCAGCACCAGCCCGGACGACCGGCTGGGCTGGTCCCTGGGGTTTTTGCAGGGCGCCAGCGCCGCCGGGCTGGTCAGCGGCCCCCTCATCGGGGGGCTCGCCGCGGAGTGGGCGGGCGTCCGGGGAGCCCTGCTGGTGGCGGCCCTGCTGCTGGGGCTGGCGGGGCTGCTGCCCCTGTGGCTGCCCCCCGAGCCGGCGGTCTCCCGCTCGGAGGACCGCCGCCTGTGGGCCCGGGCCGCCTGGCAGGGCGTGCGGGACTGCCTGGCCGACGCCTACCTGCGCCGCCTCTTCGGCCTGCAGGCCCTCTTTGTGGCCGGGCAGTTCCTGGTGCAGCCCACCCTGCCCCTGTACGTGGCGGAGCGGGTGCCCGAGGATCCGCTGCTGGCCACCGGACTGGTCTACTCGGTGGTAGGGGTGGCCACGGCGGTGGGCTCGCCCCTGGCCTCGCGGTTCAGCGACCGGGACGCCGGCGCCACGTTGCGCTGGGCCCTGGCGGGCTCCGCCGCGCTGGCGGCCGTCCACGCCGCCGCCACCACCCTGGCCCTGCTGACGCTGGTGCGCTTCGTCTTCGCGCTGTGCACCAGCGCTGCCGCCGTGGCCCTGGGGGTGCTCATCGCCCGCAGGGTGCCCGCCACGGAGCGGGGCGCCACCTTCGGGGTGCTGCAGTCGGTGACCGGGGTGGCCAGCGCGGTGGGGCCCCTGCTGGGCGGGCTGGTGGGGGACACCCTGGGGCTTGAGGCCTCCTTCTGGGCCATGGCCGTCACCCTGGCGGCGGGGTGGTTCTTCTGCCCCGGCCGGCCCCGCACCGCCGCGGCCTTGAGCGGCCGGGGGCCTACCCCGTGACCTCCCGGATGGCCTGCTGCAACACCGCAGCCGATCGCTTCAGGGCCTGCAGTTCCTCGGGCGCCAGGGGCAGCTCCACCACCCGGCGCACCCCTTCGCGGCCCACCACGCAGGGAAGTCCCAGGTAGACGTCGGAAAGCCCGTAGTGGCCATCCACCAGGGTGGAGACCGTGAGCACCGACGCCTCGTCGTACAGGATGCTCTCCAGGATGCGGCAGACGGCCATGGCTACCGCGTAGTAGGTGGCTCCTTTGCGCTGGATGATGGCGTAGGCGGCCGTGCGCACCTCCTGCAGGATGCGGTCCAGCTCCCGCTGCAAAGCCTCTTCCTGCCCTGCCGCCAGCTCCGCCAGGCGCACCCCGGCGATGTTGGCCAGGCTCCAGGCGGCAAACTCGCTGTCGCCGTGCTCGCCCAGGATGTAGGCGTGCACGCTGCGGGGATCGACCCCGAAGTGCTGCCCCAGCAGGTAGCGCAGGCGCAGGGTGTCCAGCAGGGTGCCCGAGCCGATGACCCGGGACGCAGGAAGCCCCGATGCCCGGAACGCGACGTAGCTGAGCACGTCCACGGGGTTGGTGACCACCAGCAGGATGGCCTGGGGGGCGTGGGCCTGGATGTGGGACACCACCTCCCTCATCACGGCCACGTTGCGCCGCAGCAGGTCCAGGCGGGTCTCGCCGGGCCGCTGGTTGACCCCGGCCGCGACCACCACCACATCGGCGCCCTGCAGCTGCTCGTAGCCGCCGGCCACAATGGCCCGGGGGCTGGCCAGGGGCATGCCGTGGTTGAGGTCCATGGCGTCCCCCTCCGCCTTGGCCCGGTTCACGTCCACCAGCACCATGTCGGCCCTCGGCCCCCGCAGCAGCATGGTGTAGGCGATGGTGGAGCCCACCAGCCCGCAGCCCACGATGCCCACCTTGGGTAGCGCCTGGCCCATCCCTGCCACCGCCTTTCCGGCAACGGCGGGGCCGGGGTACGCCCCGGCGTCCACCCCGGCCCCGCCCATATCTTGCCCCGCCTGGCCCCGCCCGCCTGCCCCGGGGCGGGCACAGGACCTGGCCCCTCAGCGGGCGGCCTTGGCCAGCTCCTCCTTGCGGTTGAACACCAGCGCCCCGTCCACCGCGTCCACCACGATGTGGTCGCCCTCCTTGAAGCGCCCCTTGAGGATCTCGTCGGACAGGGGGTTTTCCACCAGGCGCTGGATGGCCCGCCGCAGCGGCCGCGCCCCGTACTCGGGGTCGAACCCCTCGTCGGCCAGCACCTCCCGGGCCGCGTCGGTGAACTCCACCGACACGCCCCGCTCGGACAGCTCCTGGGCCACCCGCTTGAGCATGATGTCGATGATCTGGCGCAGGTGCTCCTTGGTGAGCGGGTGGAACACGATGATCTCGTCGATGCGGTTGAGGAACTCCGGCCGGAAGGTGCGCCGCAGCTCGTCCAGCAGCCGCTTCTTCATCTCCTCGTAGCGGTCCTTCTCCTCCTCCGTGGCGTGGAACCCCAGCCGCGCCTGGCGGCGGATCTCCTGGGCGCCCACGTTGGAGGTCATGATGACCACCGTGTTGCGGAAGCTCACCGTGCGCCCCTTGGCGTCGGTCAGCCGACCGTCCTCCAGCACCTGCAGCAGCACGTTGAAGACCTCGGGGTGGGCCTTTTCGATCTCGTCGAAGAGCACCACCGAGTAAGGCTTGCGCCGCACCCGCTCCGTGAGCTGGCCGCCCTCCTCGTAGCCCACGTACCCGGGCGGGGCGCCCACCAGGCGCGACACCGTGTGGCGCTCCTGGTACTCGGACATGTCGATGCGGATCATGGCGTCCTCGTCGCCGAACAGGGCCTCGGCCAGCGCCCGGGCCAGCTCGGTCTTGCCCACGCCCGTGGGCCCCAGGAAGATGAAGGATCCGATGGGCCGCCTGGGATCCTTCAGGCCCGCCCGGGCCCGCCGGATGGCCCTGGCCACCGCGTCGATGGCCTCGTCCTGGCCCACCACCCGCCGGTGCAGGATCTCCTCCAGGTGCAGCAGCCGCTCCGTCTCCGTCTGCTGCAGCCGCGTCACCGGGATCCCGGTCCAGGCCGACACCACCTGCGCGATGTCCTCGGCCGTCACCACTCCCTCGTTGCGGCTGCGGGAGTTCTTCCACTCGGCGCGCTTGCGCTCCAGCTCCTCCCGCATGCGCTGCTCCTTGTCCCGCAGCGATGCCGCCTTTTCAAACTCCTCGTTCTTGATGGCCGCCTCCTTCTCCGTCTGGATCTCCTGGATGGCCTCCTCCAGCTGCTTGAGCTCGGGCGGCGCCACCAGCGCCTGCAGGCGCACCTTGGAGGCTGCCTCGTCGATGAGGTCGATGGCCTTGTCGGGCAGGAACCGGTCGTTCACGTACCGGTCCGAAAGCCGCGCCGCGGCCACCAGGGCCTCGTCGGTGATCTTCACCCGGTGGTGCGCCTCGTAGCGGTCCCGCAGCCCCTGCAGGATGGCGATGGTCTCATCCACCGTCGGCTCATCCACCATGATGGGCTGGAAGCGCCGCTCCAAGGCCGCGTCCTTCTCGATGTGCTTGCGGTACTCGTCCAGGGTGGTGGCGCCGATGCACTGCAGCTCGCCCCTGGCCAGTGCGGGCTTGAGGATGTTGGAGGCGTCGATGGCGCCCTCCGCGGCGCCCGCCCCCACGATGGTGTGCAGCTCGTCGATGAACAGCACCACGTCGCCCGAGTTGCGGATCTCGTCCAGGATCTTCTTCAAGCGCTCCTCGAACTCGCCCCGGAACTTGGAGCCGGCCACCACCGCAGCCAGGTCCAGCGCCACGACCCGCTTGTTGAGCAAGGTCTCCGGCACGTCCCCGGAGACGATCTTCTGGGCCAGCCCCTCCGCGATGGCCGTCTTGCCCACGCCCGGCTCGCCGATGAGCACCGGGTTGTTCTTGGTGCGCCGGGACAGCACCTGGATGACCCGCTGGATCTCCCGCTCCCGGCCGATGACGGGATCCAGCTTGCCCTCCCTGGCCAGTTCCGTGAGGTCCCGCCCGTACTGGTCCAGGGTGGGCGTCTTGCGGCCCCGGGTGGCCTTGGCCTGCGGCGGCGGCGAGCCGCCCAGAAGCTCCACCACCGTGCGGCGCACCTTGTCCAGGTCGGCGCCCATGTTGCGCAGCACCTGCGCGGCCACGCCCTCCCCTTCCCGGATGAGGCCCAGCAGGATGTGCTCGGTGCCGATGTAGGTGTGGCCCAGCTGGCGGGCCTCGTCAAAGGCCAGCTCCAGCACCCGCTTGGCCCTGGGGGTGAAGCCGATCTGGCCGGAGGTGGTTCCCTCGCCCCGGCCGATGACCTTCTCCACCTCGGAGCGCACCCGCTCCAGGCTGATGCCCATGCTCTGCAGGGCGCGGGCCGCCACGCCCTCGCCCTCCGCGATGAGGCCCAGGAGGATGTGCTCGGTGCCCACCACGTTGTGGCCCAGGCGCCTGGCCTCTTCCTGGGAGAGCACGATGACCCGCTGCGCCCGCTCGGTGAACCTGCCGAACATGGCCCCTGCCTCCTTTCCTTTCCTGACCGCCCCACCTGCCGTGGCTCTCAGGCCGGATGGGCCTCGTGCAGCCGGATGCGCTCCCGGATGAGGGCCGCCCGGTGCACGTCCCGCTCCGCCGCCGACAGCTCCCGGCCCATGAAGCTCTGCAGGTGGGCGGGGCGGATGAGCACCAGAAGCTCCTTGAGGATCTGCTGGTTGAGCCCCTGGATGATGCCCAGGTCGATGCCCAGTCGCACCTCCGAAAGCCGCTGCATGGCCTCGTCGGAGCTGATGGCCCGGGAGTAGCGCAGCACGCCGTAGGAGCGCCACACCCGGTCCTCCACCGCCCGCCGCTCCTGCTGCAGCAGCCGCTGGCGGGCCGAGCGCTCGTGGCCCACCACCTCCCGCACCAGGTTCAGAAGGTGCTTCAGGATCTCGTCCTCGGTGCGGCCCAGGCTCACCTGGTTGGAGATCTGCACGATGTTGCCGATGGCCTCGGTTCCCTCGCCGTAAAGCCCCCGCACCGCCACCCCGAACCGGGAGACGGCTTCCAGCACCCGGGCCAGGTTCCCCGTCATGGCCAGGGCGGGCAGGTGCACCATCACCGACGCCCGCAGACCCGTTCCCACGTTGGTGGGCCACGCCGTCAGGTAGCCTACCCGGGGCGAGAAGGCGTACTCCAGCCGCTCCGACAGCCAGTCGTCCAGCCGGTCGGCCAGCTCCAGGGCCTCCTCCAGCTGCAGCCCGGCCGCCAGGGCCTGCAGGCGCAGGTGGTCCTCTTCGTTGACCATGATGCTCAACGCCTCGTCCTCCCGCACCGCAAAGCCCTTCTCCCGCACGTTCTGGGCGTGCATGGGGCTGATGAGGTGGCGCTCCACCAGAAGCTCCCGCTCCAGGGGCGGCACCTCGCTCATGCGCACGAAGCGCATGGGCCCCCCGTGGGCTGCGTCCAGGTCCGCCAGGGCCTTCCTGACCTGCTCCAGCACCTGCTTGAGCTGGCCGTCGGAAGCCACCCCCGGAAAGGGGATGTCCTTGAGGTTGCGCGCCAGGCGGATGCGGCTGCCCAGAACCACGTCCGACTCCGGGCCGTTTTCCGCCATCCAGCCCCGCACGTAGCGGCGAACCAACTCCTCGAAGCCCATGGTCACGAAGCCCCCCTCTCCAGGGCCCGGATCTGGTCCCGCAGCTGCGCCGCCCTCTCGTACTGCTCCGCCTCGATGGCCTGGCGCAGCTCCTCCCGCAGCCGCTCCAGGGTGCGCCGCCGGGCTGCCTCGCCCCGCTGGTGGGGATGCTTGCCGGTATGGTCGGTAGCCCCGTGCAGGCGCTTGAGCACCGGCACCAGCTCCCGCTCGAAGGTCTCGTAGCACCGGCTGCAGCCCAGCTGACCCAGCCGCTTGAAGTCCGACCAGCTCAGCCCGCAGTTGGGGCAGCGCTGGCGGGCCCGCCCCGGCAGCTCCGCGGCGGGGGCCTCGGGGCCGGGCAGGTCGAAGAAGGACTTGATGAAGTCCCCCAGCGTGGAACCCCACCACGAGGGGCCCACGTTCAGTTCCGGCCACTCGCCCGTCTCCCGGGCACAGCTTTCGCACAGATGCTTCTCCGTGCGTACGCCGTTTTCGATGCGCACCTTGTGGACGGTAGCGGGGCGAACCCCGCACCGCTCGCACGTGGCCATGGGACATCGCCTCCTGCCTGGGCAGCTCAGGGGGCTTCCTCGTCGCCCTCGCCGTCGCCCTCCTGGTCGTCCAGCCACTGCACCAGCGCCATGGTCAGGGCTGCCCGCAGGAGGGCCGCCCGAACCTGGTCCCGGACCTCCTCGGGCACCCACTGGGCCTGCCGCCGCAACGTCGCCCGCCAGACGGCGGCCGCCCGCACGCTGAGCAGCCCGGCCTCCACCAGGCGGCTGATGATGGCCTCCGCCTGCCGCGCCGAAAGCCGGGCCCCTGCCTGATCCAGGAGCTGGCGCACCAGGGCCAGCCGGCTTGCGCCGGGGCTGGTCACCCGCAGGATGCGCACGTAGCCGCCGCCGCCCCTGCGGCTCACCACCACGAAGCCCCGCTCGGGGGTGAACCGGGTCTCCAGCACGTAGCTGATCTGGGACGGCACGCAGGAGAAGCGGGTGGCCAGCTCGGCCCGGCGGATCTCCACGAAGTCCTGCGAGCTCTGCCGGAACAGCTCCTGGATGTACCGCTCGATGGCATCGGCCAGCGTTGCCATCAGGGCCGCTGCCTCCCGCACCGCTCGTTTGACTTTATCTGACTTTGACTTTCAGCCGCATTATCGCGCGGTCCCGGACGCCGTGCAAGGGGGTACCCTGCAGTCTTCCCCCTCCCCCGCCGGGGAGCGGAGCAGGACCCCCTCCGGCCGCTCATAGCCTGGGGCGGGGGGGCCTGGACCATGATGAACGCCATCTGGGCCGCTCTTCTGGTGGGCGGCGTGGTGCACGCAGGCCTGTCGGGACAGGCGGGGGTGGTGACCCGGGCCCTGGCGGAGGGGTGCGCGCAGGCCGTGCGGCTGTCGCTGGAACTTCTGGGGCTCCTGGCCTTCTGGTCCGGCCTCATGGGCATCGCCGACGAAGCCGGCCTCACCCGGGCCCTGGCCAGGGCCCTGATACCCGTGAGCCGCCGGCTGTTTTCCGGGGTGGCTCCCGACAGCCCGGCCATGGGGGCCGTGGCCTTCGCCCTCAGCGCCAACATGCTGGGCCTGGGGAACGCGGCCACACCCCTGGGCCTGCGGGCCATGCGGGAGCTTCAGCGCCTCAACCCCACCCCCGACCGGGCCTCTCCGGCCATGTGCACGCTGCTGGCGCTGTGCACCTCCAGCGTCACCCTGGTGCCCACCGGCGTCATATCCCTGCGGGCCGTGGCCGGGGCCTCCTCTCCGGCCGACATCCTGCTGCCCACCCTGGTGGCCACCACCTACTCCACCCTGGTGGCCCTGGTGGCCGACGGCTACTTCCGCTCCCGGCTGGAAGCTACCGGGTAGGAGGGGTCCGGCCATGCACCTTTCCCCCGTGCCTGCTGCGGGCGCTGCCGCCCCCGCGGGCGACCAGCTGTCGGCCTGGGTGGTTCCCGCCCTGGTGGCGGGGGTGGTCCTCTGGGGCCTGTGGCGGCGGGTGCCCGTCTACGAAGCTTTCGTGCGGGGCGCCCGCAGCGGGGTGGCCACCGGGCTGCGCCTCATCCCGTACCTGGTGGCCATGCTGTCCGCGGTGGAACTCCTCTCCTCCACCCAGGCCCTGGAGCAGCTGACCCGCCTTCTGGAACCGGCCGCCGCCCTTGCGGGCATCCCGGCCCCGGTGCTGCCCCTGATGCTGCTGCGCCCCCTGTCGGGCGCCGCCTCCATGGGCTACCTGGCCGCCCTCTTGCGCCGCTACGGGCCGGACAGCCTGGTGGGGTTCACCGCGTCGGTGGTGCAGGGCAGCACCGAAACCACCCTGTACGTGGTGACCGTCTACCTGGGTTCCGTGGGCATCCGCGACGCCCGCTGGTCCGTGGCGGCGGGCCTGCTGGCCGACGCCGGGGGGTTCCTGGCGGCCTGTGCGGCCAGCCGCCTGTGGTGGGGAAGAACCTGACGGCCGCAGGGCAGGTGGTTGCCACCAGTTCCCACAGGGCTTGCGGGCCCGGGCATCGTAGCCAGCGGCCATGGAAGCTGCCAGCCCCGGAACGGTTGCGCCCGGACCAAGCCTGGCCGGCGCCTTTCCCGATAACCCCTTCGTGCGCCGGCTGGTGGATTTCGCGCTGGCCCGGGGGATCCGCTTTGAGGCCAGCCCCTACCCGGAGCAGTGGCTGTACCACCCGGGGCGGCGGGCCATCCTGGTGTGGCCGCCCGACCTGCGCCAGCAGACCCTCACGTTCCTGGTGCTCATCCTGGCCCACGAGCTGGGCCACGCCCGGGACTTCGACCGCCGCCCGTACCTCTCGCAGCTGCTGCGGCGGCGCCCGGATCCCCGCCTGCAGCATGCCGTGGAGAGGTCCGCGTTCGTGGGCGGCTTCGAGCTCCTCAAGCAGCTGCAGGTGCCGGTGAGCCTCAGCCAGTACGTGGCCGGCATCCTGCCCCCCATGGACCGGGAGGTGCACCGGGTGTTGAGCCGGCGCCTGTGCTGCCTGCTGGACCGGAGGGCTTCCGCCGGCGGTGCCGCTACGGCTGCGGAGCCGGGGGGCCCGGCGCCGGCCCACCCGCCTGCGGCCCGTCCTGCCCCGCACCCACCCACACCCGACGTTCCCCCTGCCGCCGCGTGAGGCCGCTTCGGTCCAAAAACTCCAGCAGCGGAATGACGAAGCGCCGGCTGGAGTTCAGGGCGTCCCGGAGCGCGGCCGGATCCACGCTTCCGTGTTCCTGGAAAAGCCGCCGGGCATGCTCCTGGACCACGGCCATCTGCCCGCGGGTGAACACCAGCTCCCGGTTCACCCGCACCAGCCGGCCCTGCTCCACCAAAGCCGCCACCAGCTCCTCGGCGAACCCTTCCCGGGCCAGCTGCTCCACGGTGGGGGGCGAAAAGCCGGCCCGCTCCAGCCGCAGCTCCAGCCGGCGGGCCTCTTGATCCTGCAGGGCCGAGAGGGTGGGCCGAAAGCCGGCCAGGCGCACCCAGGCCTCCCCCAGCTCCAGCTGCCCCTGCCCGGCCAGCCGCACCAGCACCCCGTCGAACAGGCGGGCTTCCAGCCCCAGCGCCGACCGGGCCGTCTCCCGGGGCATGCCGGGCGCGAGGGGATGCTCCTGGTGGTAGCGGCGCAGCTCCTCGGTCAGGTGCCGGCACACGTGGTTCCAGGCGGCAGGGCTGAGCAGCCACTGGTCCACGGCCACCAGCCGGCCGGAGCCGGCCAGCTCCCGGGCTGCCCGCTGCAGCTGGTCCGGCGAGGCCGGCAGGTGGTGGGCCAACTCCCCCACCTCCAGCGCGCCGTGCTGGTCCACCAGCGCCTGCACCGCCTGGGGCAGAGGGCAGCCGAGCCGGTTCCTCACCCCCTCCAGCGGCAGCGGCGGGCTGGGGTCGCCCAGCAGCACCCGGGCCGTGGCCCGGCGGGAGGGGGGCAGCAGACGCCGGTGCTGGCGGCCCCGCAAGGGCTCGCACAGGGGGTCTACCACCGTCGCCCCGCCCACGGTGATCTGCCGGCCCGGCTCCCGCAGGATGAACCGGTCTCCCGCCGCCAGGGGAAGGGGCCGGGACAAAAGCAGCTGCGCCAGGCAGCGAGCACCGGGCTCCCAGGCCAGGGGCTCCAGCAGCCGCACCCGCACCGGCTGCTCGTCGGTGCCGGTGTAGGCCATGAGCCGGGCGGGCAGGCTCTGCCCGGCAGGCGCGCT
>DATCLL010000076.1:0-13675 GCA_036563935.1 Limnochordales bacterium
CCGGGCCGGGTGCGGGCCAGGGCCTACGACCTGGTGGTCAACGGCGTGGAGCTGGGCGGGGGCAGCATCCGCATCCATCGCCGGGACGTGCAGGAGCGGGTGTTCCGGGCGCTGGGGCTGGACCTGGAGCAGGCCCGCGGCCAGTTTGGGTTCCTGCTGGAGGCCTTCGAGTACGGCCCGCCTCCCCACGGGGGCATCGCCCTGGGGATGGACCGGCTGGTGATGCTCATGGCGGGCCGGGAGAGCATCCGGGAGGTCATCGCCTTCCCCAAGACGGCGCAGGCCACCTGCCCGCTGACGGGGGCCCCCGCGCCGGTGACGGCCCGGCAGCTGCAGGAACTGCACCTGCGGCCGGTGCTGCCTGCCCCTTCCGGCCCGCCGTCGTAAGGCAGCTGGCCTCCGGGGCCTTGGCGGCCGGTGGCGGGTGTGGTATCATGGGGCCGCAACGGACGGCTTGGGTCTTTGCCCTGCCGTGTGCGCGGTGAAGCTACCATTGCGATGAGCCAACACCAACCCAAAGGGAGCCCGGGCTCTGCGAGGGTAGCGCAGGCTGCCGCAGGCCCCGGGGGCCGGGCAGTAGCGCGGGGCCCCCGCAGGAGGGCACCCACCTGCCTGAGCGCCGGGTTCACCAATGGGTAGCACCAGCGGCACGGCGGGGCTGCTTTTCCAAGGGGCGGAGGTTGCCCGCAAGCCCCGGGAGGTAGGGCCTTGACCACCCCGCAGCCGCCCCTGTTTGAGCTGCCTTCCCGACGCCACCCGCCCCGGCCGCCGGCCGGCGAACACCCCCGCGGCGCTGGCGAGCCCCTGGCGGTGCGCATGCGGCCCCGCACCCTGGACGAGCTGGTGGGGCAGGAGGCGGTGGTGGGCCCGGGCACGCCCCTGCGGCGGCTTTTGGAGCAGGGGCGGCTGCCCCACTCCATCATCCTGTGGGGGCCGCCCGGCAGCGGCAAGACCAGCCTGGCTGCCATCATGGCCCGCTGCCTGCGCGGGCGGTTTGTGAGCATGAGCGCGGTGCTGGCGGGCTTGCCCCAGCTGCGCCGGGTGGTGGAGCAGGCCCGGCGGGCCCGCCAGGAAGGCCAGGTCACCATCCTGTTTCTGGATGAAATCCACCGTTTCAACCGCACCCAGCAGGACGCGCTGCTCCCCCACGTGGAAGACGGCACGCTGGTGCTGGTGGGCGCCACCACCGAGAACCCCTTCTTCCACCTGACGGGCCCGCTGCTGTCCCGGGCCCGGGTGTTCCGGCTGGCGGCCCTGTCCCAGGAGGCCCTGTGCAGCTTGCTGTGGCGGGCCGTGCGGGATGAGGAGCGGGGGCTGGGGCGGCTGGCCCTCACGGTGGAGCCGGAAGCCGTGGCCTGCCTGGCCGCGGCGGCGGAAGGCGACGCCCGCCGGGCGTTAAACGCTCTGGAGATGGCGGCGCAGCTGGCAGGCCCCGGGGGGCACCTGGACGCCCGGCTGGCCAGGCAGGTGGCCCAGCGCTCGGCCCGCTACGACCGCGACCGGGACGAGCACTACGACACCATCTCCGCCTTCATCAAGTCGGTGCGGGGCAGCGACCCTGACGCGGCCTTGTTCTGGCTGGCTCGGATGGTGCGGGGCGGGGAGGACCCCCGGTTCATATTGAGGCGGCTGCTCATCCTGGCCGCCGAGGACGTGGGCCTGGCCGACCCCCGGGCGGTGCAGGTGGTGGCCGCCTGCGCGTATGCGGCGGAGTGGGTGGGGCTTCCCGAGGCCCAGTACCACCTGGCCCTGGCCACCCTCTACCTGGCGCTGGCTCCCAAAAGCAACTCCACCCAGGCGTACTTCCGGGCCCTGGAGCACATCGAGCGGGAAGGCCAGGGAACCGTGCCGGAGCACCTGCGGGAGTTTCACCCGCCCGCCGGGACGCAGGGAGTCTACCCGCCCGCCCCGCCAGAGCCGTACCTGTATCCCCACGACTTTCCCGGCCACTGGGTGGCCCAGGCCTATCTGCCGGCCGAGCACCAGGGCCTGCGGGTGTACGTCCCGTCGGACCAGGGAGAGGAGCCTGCCCTGTACGAGCGCCACCTGCGCCGCACCGGCGGGGGGCGTTCTGCCGGGCCGGCGGCGGGCCCGCTTTGACAGGTCTTCGGCTCCGTGCTAGGATGAGCCGGCGATTGCGGCCATGACGTCCGGGCGTGCAGGCAACTGGGCCGGAGGGCTCATCTACCTGGACTACGCCGCCAGCGCTCCCCTTCTGCCGCAGGCGGCGCAGGCCATGAGGGAGCTTCTTTGCCCCGGAGAAAGCCCTGCCAACCCTGCCAGCGTGCACCGGGCGGGCCGCCAGGCCCGCCGGCTGCTGGAGGCGGCCCGGGAGACGGTGGCCGAGCACCTGGGAGCCGATCCCGCCGAGATCGTCTTCACCTCCGGCGGCACCGAGGCCGACAACCTGGCCCTGCGGGGGGCGGCGTGGGCCATGCTGCGCCAGCAGGGCCGCGCCGGCGTGGTGGTGAGCGCCATCGAGCACCACGCCATCCTGGAGGCCGCCCGCCACCTGGCCCGGGAGGGGTTCCGGGTGGAGCTGGCCTGCTGCGATGGCTGCGGCGTGGTGACGGCCGAGGCGGTGGAGCAGGCCATCGGCCGCCTGGCCGCCGACGGGGTCCGGGTCGGGGTCGTGGCCCTCATGGCGGTGAACAACGAGGTGGGAACCGTTCAGCCCGTGCAGGCTGCGGCGGCGGTGGCCCACCGGCACGGGGCGCTGTTCCTGGTGGACGGGGTGCAGGCGGCCGAGGCCGACTGGCTGGCGGTGCAGCGGGTGGGCTGCGACCTGCTCACCCTTTCGGCCCACAAGTTCGGCGGGCCGCAGGGGGTGGGCGCGCTGTACGTGCGCCGGGGCGTTCCCTTCGAGCCCATCCTGTTCGGAGGCGCCCAGGAACGGGAGCTGCGGCCCGGCACCCCCAACCTGGTGGGCGTCGTGGGCATGGCCGAAGCGCTGCGCTGGACCCGGGAGCACCGGCAGGAGCTGGCCCGCCGGCGGCGCGAGCTGGACGGGCGGCTTGTGGCGGGGCTGCAGGAGGCGGTGGAGGGACTGCAGCTCAACGGCGGCGGAGCCGAGCGCTGGCCCGGGCTGGTGAACGTGTGGGTGCCGGGCGTCTCGGCGGAGACGTTGCTGGTGGAGCTGGACCTGGAGGGTGTGGCGTGCTCGGCGGGGCCGGCATGCACGGCCGGGTCCCTGGTGCCCTCCCACGTGCTGCAGGCCATGGGGCTTGAGCGGGAGCGGGTGGAGGGCTCGGTGCGGCTGAGCCTGGGCTGGGCCACCACCGCCGACGAGGTGGAGGAGGCGGTGGTGCGGTTCGGGCGGGCGGTGCAACGCCTGCGCCGGCGCCGCCAGGACCGGCGGGCCCGGGAGGCGGTGCGGACGTGAGCCGGCGCATCGTGGTGGCCATGAGCGGGGGCGTGGACAGCTCCGTGGCCGCTGCCCTGTTGGTGGAGCAGGGGTGGGAGGTGGTGGGCGTCACCCTGCAGGTGTGGCCGCCGGGCTTTCACCCCCCGGGGCGGCACACCGGCTGCTGCTCCCTGGATGCCGTGGACGACGCCCGCCGGGTGGCCGACCGCCTGGGCATCCCCTACTACGTCTTCAACTTTCAGGAACTGTTCGCCGAGGCCGTCATCGGCCCCTTTACCCGGGAGTACCTGCAGGGCCGAACCCCGAACCCCTGCGTGTGGTGCAACGAGCGGGTGAAGTTCGGGGCCCTGCTGGACCGGGCCCTGGAGCTGGGGGCCGAGGCGGTGGCCACAGGCCACTACGCGGCGGTGGAGTTCTGCCCCGAGCGGGGCCGGTGGCTGTTGAAGAAGGCCCGGGACCGCCGCAAGGACCAGACCTACGCCCTGTGGCCGCTCACCCAGGCCCAGCTGGCCCGGGTGCGCTTTCCCCTGGCGGGCTACACCAAGGAGGAGGTGCGGGCCCTGGCCCGGCGGTTCGGACTTCCCGTGGCCGCCAAGGCGGAAAGCCAGGAGATCTGCTTCGTCCCTGACGATTACCGGCGCTTCCTGTTGCAGACGGCGCCCGAGGCGCTGGCGCCGGGGCCCATCGTGGACACGGGGGGCAAGGTTCTGGGGCAGCACCCGGGCGTGGCCTTCTTCACCGTGGGGCAGCGCCGCGGGCTGGGCGTGGCCTTCGGGCGGCCCATGTACGTGGTGGAGCTGGATGCGGCCAGCCGCACGGTGGTGGTGGGCGGCCGGGAAGAGGTGATGGCCCAGGGGCTGGTGGCCGGGCAGGCCAACTGGATCGCGCTGGAACGCCTGGCTGCTCCCCAGCAGGCTGCCGCCCGCATCCGGCGAAGCGCCGACGAGGTGGGCTGTGTGGTGGAACCCGAGGCGGCCGCCGGCGACGACGGCAGCCGGGTGCGGGTGCACTTCGACAGCCCCCAGTGGGCGGTCACCCCCGGCCAGTCGGTGGTCTTCTACCAGGGCGACGTGGTGCTGGGAGGAGCTGTCATCGAGCGGGCCGTGCGGGCGACGGCGGAGCAGGGTGCCCGGCAGGGGCATACTACCTCCGCCCGGGCGTAGCGGGGCAGTTCTGGCCCGGGCTGGGAGGCGGCACCATGGCGGGACGCTTCGTACGGGGGCTTATGTGGGGGGGCCTGCTGGGCGCGGCCCTGGGGGCCTACATGCTGTCGGGGGGCCGCAACGGCTCCCGGCGCTGGACCTGGGCCCGCGGCGGCCGGGGCGGTGAGGTGGCGGCCCGGGAGCCGGGCGTGCGGCCTTCCCGCTGGCGGCTGGCCCTGGACGCCGGACGGGCCGCGATGGATGCCACCCTTGCGCTGCTGGGACGCCGGGCCTGACGGCTGGCCCGGAAAAGCCGCCGCGCTGGCGGCGGCGACAGGCCTCGGGTGGCTTGCCTGGCGGCTGCGGGGCCTGTGGCTGCCCTTCGGGCTGGCTCTGGTGCTGGCCTACCTGCTGGAACCCGCGGTGACCCTCCTGGAGCGGCGGGCCCTTCCCCGGCCGGCGGCCATCCTGGCCGTGTACGCGGTGCTGGGGCTGGCGGTGGCCGGCACGGCCGGCTACGTGGGCCCGGTGCTGTACGGGGAGCTGCAGGGCCTGGCCGCCGCGCTGCCCGAGCAGACCCGGCGGATGGGCGAGCAGACCGGACCGTGGCTTGCCCAGTGGCGGGTCCAGCGGCTGCCCGCGGTGATGCGGCGGGCTGCCGAGGCGGTGGTGGGCCGCGCCGAGGCCCTGCTGGCCCGGGTGGCCTCCCGGGCCGTGGAGCTGGCGTGGGGCCTGGTGGGGCAGGTGGTGGACCTGGCCCTGGCTCCCGTGCTGGCCTACTACATCCTCAAAGACCGCGAGCAGCTGGCCGCAGGCCTGCTGCGGCTGGTGCCGGCCCGCTGGCAGGAGCGGGCGGTGCAGCTGGCCCTGGAGGTGGACCGCTCCCTGGCGGGGGTGGTTCGAGGCCAGCTGGTGGTGAGCGCCTGCGTGGGGGTGCTGGTGGCCGCAGGCCTGGCGGTGCTGGGAGTTCCCTACGCGCTGCTGCTGGGGGCGTTGACGGCTGCCCTGGACCTGATTCCCTACCTGGGGCCGGTGCTGGCAGGCATCCCGGTGGTCTCCCTGGCCCTGTTGAAAAGCCCGTGGACGGCCCTGTGGGCGCTGGCGGTGCTGGTGGCCGCCAACCAGGTGGAGGGGAGCGTGCTGCAGCCCCGCATCATGAGCCGTTCCGTGGGCCTGCACCCGCTGGCGGTCATCGCCGCCGTGCTGGCGGGGGCGGAGCTGGCGGGGGTGGCGGGCATGGTGCTGGCCCTCCCGGCCCTGGCGGTGGCCCGGGGCCTGTGGGTGGGCTGGCAGCGGCGCCCGGCCTTGCGTTGACAACCCCTGGGGGCTTCTATAACCTTTAGGTAACGAGCCGGCCGGAATCGGGGTGCCTTCCCACTCTCCATGGGGTTCATGACCGCCAGCGAGCTGCGGGAAGCCTTTCTGGGCTTTTTCGAATCCAAGGGGCACAAGCGGCTGCCGGGGTCGTCCCTGGTTCCCAAGGGGGACCCCACCCTCTTGCTTACGGGCGCGGGGATGGTGCAGTTCAAGCCCTACTTCCTCGGGCTGGCCGAGCCGCCATACCGGCGGGTCACCACCTGCCAGCGCTGCGTGCGCACCGCCGACATCGACCGGGTGGGACTGACGGCCCGGCACGGCACCTTCTTCGAGATGCTGGGAAACTTCTCCTTCGGCGACTACTTCAAGCGGGAAGCCATCGCCTGGGCGTGGGAGTTCGTCACGGGCGTGCTGGGCCTGCCCCGGGAGCGCCTGTGGGTGAGCATCTACCAGGACGACGACGAGGCCTTCGCCATCTGGAGCCAGCAGGCGGGGGTGCCCCCCGAGCGCATCGTGCGCCTGGGCAAGGAGGACAACTTCTGGGAGATCGGCGTGGGGCCATGCGGGCCGTGCTCGGAGATCTACATCGACCGGGGCGAGGCCTTCGGGTGCGGCCGGGAGCAGTGCCGGCCCGGGTGCGACTGCGGGCGGTACATGGAGTTCTGGAATCTGGTCTTCATCCAGTTCCACAAGGACGAGCAGGGCCGCTACCATCCCCTGGAGCGCAAGGGCATCGACACGGGCATGGGGCTGGAGCGGGCCCTGACCATCCTGCAGGGCGTCCCCACCATCTTTGAGACGGACGAGGTGCGCCGGGTCCTGGACGAGGCGTGCGCCATTGTGGGCCGGCCGTACGGGGTGGACGAGCAGGTGGACCGGGCCGTGCGCATCCTGGTGGACCACGGGCGCAGCGCCACCTTCATGGCCATGGACGGCATCCTGCCCGGCAACGAGGGCCGCGGCTACGTCATGCGCCGCCTCATCCGCCGGGCCAGCCGCTTTGCCTGGCTGGCGGGGGTGCACGAGCCGTTCTGGGGACGGCTGGCCCGGGCTGTCATCCGGGCCATGGGGCACGCATACGGGGAGCTCAAGGAGCGCCAGGAGCTCATCCTGAGGGTGCTGGAGGCGGAGGAGCGGCGGTTCCTGCAGACGTTGCAGGGCGGGCTGGAACTGCTGGACCAGCTTGTGGAGCGGGCCCGCGGCCAGGGCCGGCTGGCCGGCGAGGACGTGTTCCGGCTGTATGACACCTTCGGCTTTCCCGTGGAGCTCACCCGGGAGGTGGCCCGGGAGCACGGCCTGGAGCTGGACGAGGAAGGCTTCCGGCGCAGCATGGAGGCCCAGCGGGCCAAGGCGCGCGCCTCCCGGCGGGAATACGGCTACCTGGCGGGCGCCGGGGAGGCCCTGGCCGACAGCCTGCGGGGTCTGCACAGCGAGTTCGTGGGGTACGACCGGGGCTTCGAGGAGGTGACGGTGCTGGCCCTGCTGGCCGGGGGCGAGCGGGTTTCCCTGGCCGAGGCGGGCCAGGAGGTGACGGTGGTGCTGGACCGCACCCCCTTCTACCCCGAAGGCGGCGGCCAGGTGGCCGACGAGGGGTGGCTGGAGGGGGACGGCGTGCGGGGCCGGGTGCTGGACGTGCAGCGCCTCAGCGCGGAGGTCATCGCGCACCGGGTGGTGGTGGAGCAGGGGCAGATCAGCGAAGGCCAGCGGCTGCGGGCCCAGGTGGACTGGCCCCGGCGCATGGCCACCGCCCGCCACCACACGGCCACCCACCTGCTGCACCGGGCGCTCCGCGCGGTGCTGGGGGAGCACGCCACCCAGGCGGGCTCGTTGGTGGCGCCGGATCGCCTGCGCTTCGACTTTCACCACTTCGAGGCCCTCAGCGACCAGCAGCTGGAGGCCATCGAGGAAGAGGTGAACCGGCGCATCCTGGACGACCTGGCCGTGGAGGCGGTCTACACCACCTACGAGCAGGCGGTGCAGCTTGGGGCCATGGCCCTGTTCGGGGAGAAGTATGGCGAACGGGTGCGCATGGTGGACATCGGCTCGGGCTACAGCCGGGAGCTTTGCGGCGGAACCCACGTGCGCCACACCGGCCAGGTGGGCTCGCTGCACATCGTGGCGGAGGCCAGCGTGGCGGGCGGGGTGCGGCGCATCGAGGCGGTGGCCGGAGAGGCGGCGGTGCAGCATGCCAGCCGGCGCCGGCGGCTGGCGAAGGAGGTGAGCGCCCGCCTGCAGGCAGGCCCCGAGGGCTGGGTCCAGCAGCTGGACCGGTGGGCCGCGCAGCTGCGGGCCGTGCAGCAGGAGCTGGAGCGCACCCGAAACCAGCTCCTGTCCCGGGTGGCGGCGGAGGTGGCCGCCCGGGCGGAGCGGGTGGGGCAGGCGGCGCTGGTGGTGGCCCGCCTGGAGGGGATGGGCCCCGAGGAGCTGCGAGCCCTGGGCGACCGGGTGAAGGCGGCGCTGGGCCCCTCGGTGGTGGTGCTGGCCAGCCCCAGTGACGGCAAGGTGCTGTTCGTCTCCATGGCCACCTCGGACCTGGCCCGGCGGGGCGTGCACGCCGGGGAGATCGTGCGGGCGGCGGCCCGGGCCGCAGGCGGCGACGGGGGCGGGCGGCCGGAGCTGGCCCAGGCGGGGGCCAGAGACGTGGCCCGGCTGGCCCAGGCTATGGAGGAGGCCCGCCGGCGCGCCCGGGAGCTTTTGCTGGCGTCGGGCCTTTGAGGCGGGCGCCGGCGGGCAGGCAGGGTGAGGGTTGTGGCGCAGCAGGATCCGCAGCGGCCCCAGCAGGCGGTGCCGGAGGCCACCACCCGCTACCGGGTGGAGGAGCTGGCCCGGGGCCGGGCGGCGCAGGTGCTCCGGCAGGTATACCAGGCCCTCCTGGAGAAGGGGTATGACCCTACCAGCCAGCTGGTGGGGTACCTGCTCTCAGGGGATCCCACGTACATCACCCATCACAACAACGCCCGCAGCCTCATCCGGACCGTACCCCGGGACGAACTGCTCGAGGTACTGGTGGAGCACTACCTGCATTGCTCGGCTCGTCCGGAGACTTGACCCACCGGCCGCACGGCGCACCCGGCGCCGCCGGCGGCGGCGGTGTCCGGGCCACAGGCGGCGGGCGGGTGCTGGGCCTGGATGTGGGCGAGAAGACGGTGGGGGTGGCCATCAGCGATCCCGAAGGGCTGACGGCCCAGCCGCTGCGGACCCTTTTGCGCAGGCCCGACGCGGCGGAGCTGGACCAGCTGCGGGCGCTGGTGGAAGAGTACGGGGTGAAGGAGGTGGTGGTGGGGCTGCCCACACGCACCGATGGCACAGCCGGCGTGGAGGCCCGGCGGGTGCGTGCCTTCGCGCAACGGCTCCAGACGGCCTGCGGGGTTGTCGTCCACTTCGTGGACGAGCGATTCAGCACGGTGCAGGCGGAGCGGATGCTGCTGGAGGCGGGCCTGTCCCGACGCCGACGGCGCCAGGCGATCAACCACGTGGTGGCAGCCATTTTGCTCGACACTTTCCTGGCCCGACGTCGGGTAAAGGGAGACGGGTGAGGGCACGCTACTGCAGCAGGCGTGTCCGCAGCGCGAGGAGCTTTGGGAAAGGTGGGCCCGCACAGTGGCAGACAAGAAGCGGCCGGCGCCGCCCCCCGAGCCGGATGCGGACGACGACCGGGTGACGTTGGTGGACGATGAGGGCAAGGAGCACGCGTTCACGCTGGTGGGAGTGGTGGAGGTAGACCAGCAGCGCTACGCGGTTCTCCTGCCCGAGGAGGATCCCGAAGAAGGCGCCTACGTCTTTCGTCTGGAAAGCGACGCCGACGGCGAGGACATCCTGGTGAACGTGGAAGACGACGAGGAGTTCGACCGGGTGGTCAAGGCCCTGGAGAGCCAGGAGGACCTGGAGGACGACTGGGAGTCCGACGACGAGGTGTACGACGCCGACGAGGAAGAGGACGAGGCCGAAGAGCAGGGGCGAAAGTCCACCAGGCGCTGAAGGCACCCGGCAGGTGGGGGCGGGGGAGCGACCACTCCCCGAATGGCTCGGGGAACATCCCAGGGGCAGGTCCGGTGGGGTCGGCCCGGGGGCGCGCCCCTTTGGTGGCTGGCGGGGCGTGCTCTGGGCTTCGCGGGCGGGCTTGCGGCCGTGGCCGCGGCGGCGGCAGGGCTGGCGGCGGCGTGGTGGCTTTTGCCTCCCGACGCCTGGCCGGCCTCCCACCCGCCGGGGGCCCGCATCCGGGTGGAGGCCGGCTCGGGCGCGGCGGTGGTGGGCGCATCCCTGGCACAGCAGGGGTGGGTGCGGTCGGCCGCGGCCTTCGTGGTGTGGAGCCGCCTGACGGGCTCGGACCGGCAGCTGCAGGCGGGCTACTACCGTGCGGCAGGGCGGCTCAACCTGGTGGAGCTGGTGCGGCTGTTGACCTCAGGGCGCCCCCTGGAAGAGACGGTCACCATCCCCGAGGGGTCCACCATCCGCACCATCGCGGCGCTCCTGGCACAGCGGGGTCTGGTGGACCCGGACCGGTTCGTTCGCCTGGCCCTGGACGACCGGTGGCTGGGGGGTGAGCTGGCCCGCCGGCTGGGCAAGCCTCCCGGCAGCCTGGAGGGCTACCTGTTTCCCGACACCTACCGGTTCAGCCCCGGCCAGGGCGAGGAGCAGATCCTGCGCCGCATGGTGGCCCGGTTCGTGGAGCGGGTGCTGCCCATCTACCGGGAGCTGGGGGAGGGCACCGGGCTGAGCCTGCACGAGGCGGTCATCCTGGCCTCCATCGTGGAGAAGGAGGCGATGGTGGATCCGGAGCGACCCCTCATCGCGTCGGTGTTCCGCAACCGCCTGCGCCTGG
Source organism: Limnochordales bacterium (assembly GCA_036563935.1). Taxonomy (GTDB): domain Bacteria; phylum Bacillota; class Limnochordia; order Limnochordales; family Geochordaceae; genus DATCLL01. Next base: position 10,646 of record DATCLL010000076.1, read on the forward strand.
GACGTCCCCTGCAGGCGGACCCCACGGTCCTGTACGCGCTGGGGGACGGCCCCCGGCGTCTCACCCGGGACGATCTGGCGGTGGACTCTCCTTACAACACCTACCGGTATCCTGGCCTCCCGCCCACGCCCATCGCCAGCCCGGGGGAGGCCTCCCTGCGGGCCGTCCTGGCTCCTGCCTCGACCCCGTACCTGTACTTTGTGGCCCGCGGCGACGGCACCCACATCTTCTCCAGGACCTTCCGGGAGCACCGGCAGGCCCGCCAGCAGGCCGGCTATTGAGCCTGTGGACCTGCACCCGGTGTGCAGCCGGCTCCATAGGATGGAGAGTGCTCACGCCTTGGGGGGGCCGGTTGCGTGGTGCAGGCGCTGCTGCAGGTGCTGGGCCAATCGTGGCTGCGTTCGCTGTGGCTTCTGGCGGGCTACGTGGGAAGCCAGGGGCAGTTTCCCTTCCCGCTCAGCGAGGCCGAAGAGGCGGAACTGGTCCGCCGGATGCTGCAGGGGGACAAAGAGGCCCGCAACGCGCTGGTGGAGCACAACCTGCGCCTGGTGGCGCACCTGGTGAAGAAGTTCGAGTCCACGGGGGAAGACCCGGAGGATCTCATCTCCATCGGAACCATCGGGCTCATCAAGGCCATCAACACCTTCGACCCGGGGCGGCGAACCCGCCTGGCCACCTACGCCGCCCGCTGCATCGAGAACGAGATCCTCATGCACCTTCGGGCCACCCGCCGCAGCCGCCAGGAGGCGCACCTGTTCGACCCCATCGGGTGTGACGGCGAGGGCAACGAGGTGACCCTCATGGACGTGCTGGGCACGGAGCCCGATGCGGTCAGCGACCGGGTGGAGGCCCAGGTGGAGCGGGAGCGGCTGCAGCGCACCCTGGCGTGCCTGTCCCGGCGGGAGCGCTGGGTGCTGTTCATGCGCTACGGGCTCCTGGACGGCATCCGGCAGACGCAACGGGACATCTCCCGCAAGCTGGGGATCTCCCGCTCCTACGTCTCCCGCATCGAAAAGAGGGCCCTGCTGAAGCTGCAGCACCAGCTGCAGGACTCGTAGGTCGCGCTGCGCTGGGCCCGGATGCTTCGGGCAGGCTATAATCGGCTCCGTGATGCGCCTGTGACCGACACCCGAAGTCCCCGGGCGGCGCGCCAGAGCCCACCGCATGCCGGCAGCCTCCGAGCCGGGCCGTGGCGGTGGCTGGCCGTGCTGGCCCCGGATGTGTGGGTGGCCTCGCTGGAGGAGCTGGACCCTGAGCTTCTGCTTCGCCGGGGCGTGCAGGGCGTGGTCCTGGACATCGACAACACCCTGCTGGCGTGGAACCAGGCCTCGGCCGACGAGGTCACCCGGGCCCGGGTGGCTCGCCTGAAGCAGGCGGGGCTGGCGGTGGTGCTGCTGTCCAATGCCACAAGCCGCCGGCGGCAGGCGGTGGCCCGGGAGCTGGGCGTGCCCTGCTGCCCCGGCCCCAAGCCCCTGCGCCGGGCGTTTTTGCGGGCCGCACGGACGGTCGGCCTTCCCCCCCATCGCCTGGCCGTGGTGGGCGACCAGCTGTGGACCGACGTGCTGGGGGCCCGGCGGGCAGGCATGGTGGCGGTGCTGGTGAACCCCATCAGTCGCCGGGAGCACTGGCTGACCCGGCTGGGGCGGTTGCTGGAACGGCTGGCGTTGCAGGGCCTGGTGCGGTGCGGGAAGTTGCCCCGCCAGCTGTGGGAAGCCCGCTACGGAAGCAGAGGATGACGGACATGCTTCGCTTTCTCACCGCCGGTGAATCCCACGGCCCCGCCCTGACGGTGGTGGTGGACGGGCTTCCGGCCGGCCTGCCCGTGAGCCGGCAGGCCATCGACCGGGAGCTCAGGCGCCGCCAGATGGGGTACGGGCGGGGCCGGCGCATGCAGATCGAGCAGGACCAGGTGGAGATCCTGGGGGGCATCCGCCATGGCCTGACCCTGGGCAGCCCCGTGAGCATGGTCATCCGCAACCGGGACCATGCCTCCTGGCAGCGCGCTATGTCCGCGGACCCGCTGCCGCCCCAGGAGGGCCTGGCGGAGGGGGGCAGCTCCGAGGCGGCCTGGCGCAGCCGGCCGGTGACGCGGCCCCGGCCCGGGCATGCGGACCTGGCAGGGGGGCTCAAGTTCGGCTTTGCGGACCTGCGCAACGTCCTGGAGCGGGCCTCCGCCCGGGAGACGGCAGCCCGGGTGGCGGCGGGGGCGCTGGCCCGGCGCCTCCTGGAGGAGCTGGGCATCCGCATAGCCGGCCATGTGGTGGTTCTGGGCGAGATCGAGGCTCCGGGCGTGCTGGAGATGAGCCCGCAGGAGATGGACCCCCAGGAACTGGGCCGGCGGGCCGAGGAGTCGCCGGTGCGGTGCGCGCACCCGGAGATTTCCCGGCGCATGGTGGAGGCCATCGACCGGGCGCGGGAGGCGGGCGACACCCTGGGCGGCGTGTTCGAGGTGGTGGCCACGGGAGTTCCCCCGGGCCTGGGCAGCTACACCCACTGGGATCGCCGCCTGGACGGGCGGCTGGCCCAGGCGTTCATGGCCATCCCCGGCGTCAAAGGGGTGGAGGTGGGCGCCGGCTTTGCGGGTTGCCGGCTGGCGGGCTCCCGCCTGCACGACCCCATCGCCTACGGCCCCGTTCCCCCCGGGCAGTACTGCCCGCAGCAGGGCCGGCCGTGGTTTTTCCGCCCCTCCAACCGGGCGGGGGGGCTGGAGGGCGGGGTGACCACCGGCCAGCCGGTGGTGGTGCGTGCGGCCATCAAGCCCCTGGCCACCCTCATGCGGCCACTGCCCTCGGTGGACTGGCTCACCCACGAGCCGGCCGAGGCTGCGGTGGAGCGCAGCGACGTCTGCGTGGTGCCGTCGGCGGTGGTGGTGGGGGAGGCCGCGCTGGCCTGGGTGCTGGCCCAGGCGGTGCTGGAGAAGTTCGGGGGCGACTCCCTGGCGCAGCTGGTGCGGGCGGTGGAGTCCTACCGCCAGGAGCTGGCGGGCCGCTGAGCACCACCGGCCTGCGCCAGGGCCGGGGCTCGGAAGGA
>DATCLL010000077.1:0-4340 GCA_036563935.1 Limnochordales bacterium
GCCATGTGGCGGGCGCCCGGCCTGGCCAGGGCCGTGTACCCCTACCTGCTGCTGTACTACGCGGTGCCCACCTTCGCCCTGTACCCGCTGCTCATCCTGCTGTTCAGCTCCGGCATGGCGCCCATCGTGACGCTGGGCTGGCTGTTTTCCGTGGCGGCGGTGGTGGCCAGCACCTACATCGGCCTCAAGCGGGTGGATGGGGAGGTGTACGGGAAGGTGGGCCGGGCCCTGGGGCTTTCCTTCGGGGCCATGCTGCGCTGGATCTACCTACCGGCGGCTGCCCCCATGCTCTTTGCAGGCTGGAAGCTGGCACTGACCTACAGCATCATCGGGGTCATCGCCTCGGAGTTCATCACCTCGTACCGGGGTCTGGGCTACATCATCGACCGCTCCTACCGCAACTTCGAGACGGCCAACATGTACGCGGGCATCCTGCTGGTGCTGCTGTGTTCCCTGGGAGTGCTGGCGGCGCTGAACCGCCTGGAGCGCCGCATCCACCGCCTGGGAGGGCAGCAGCGCTGAGATGGGCGGGTCCTCTCCGTGGTGGGCTCATCGGGCCGGCGCGCTCGCGCTGCCCGCGGCCACCGTGGCTGCCTGGCAGCTGGCCTCCTGGGCTGCGGGGCCCGACTTTCTGCCGTCCCCCTGGGCAGCTGCCGGCAGGGCGCTGGCCGGCTTTCGGGAAGGGTGGCTGTGGCAGGAGCTGGCCCTCACCCTCATGGAGCTGGCCGGGGGCTTTGCGTGGGCGGTGGTGCTGGGGCTGGGCCTGGGGTTTGCCCTGGGCGGTTCGGCCCTGCTGCGGGCCGCATACGAGGGGCCCCTGGTGGCCCTGTACTCCATTCCCAAGGTGACGCTGTTTCCCCTGTTCCTGTTCGCCTTCAAGCTGGGCCCGGCCTCCAAGGTGGCCTTCGGGGCCTTCCACGGGCTGTTCCCCATCGCCATCTACACGTGGACGGCCATGAGCACGGTCCGGCCGGTCTACTTCAAGGTGGCCCGGCTGCTTCGGCTTCGGCCCGCGGCGGTTTTCGCCCGCATCGTCCTGCCGGCCGTGGCCCCGGCGGTGGTGACGGGCCTTCGGCTGGGGTTCAACCTCACGTTCCTGGGCGTCATTTTGGGGGAGATGTTCGCCTCCCGGGCCGGGTTGGGGTTCCTGCTCATGTCCTTCGGGGCCACCTTCGACGCCACCCAGATCCTGGCCACCATCCTGGTCATCTTCGCGGTGGCCCTGGCCGGCAACCTCCCGCTACTATGGTGGGAGCGGCGCCTGAGCCGATGGAGCGAGCAGGCGCGCCGCTGAGCCGGCGGCCTGTGGGAGGGAACGGGCATTGGCCGTAGAGGGCGACTGGCCGTCCCGAGTCGTGGTGGCTCCGGACTCGTTCAAGGGCAGCGCAAGCTCCCCTCAGGTGGCCAGGGCCATCACGCGGGGCATGGCTTCCGTGCTGCCCTGGGCCCACTTCGAGCAGGTGCCCATGGCCGACGGCGGCGAGGGAACCGCCGAGGCGGTGGTGGAGGCGGCCGCGGGCCGGTGGGTGGAGGCGGTGGTGACGGGCCCCCTGGGCGAGCCCGTAAAGGCCCGCCTGGGCCTGGTGGACGGCGGCCAGACGGCGGTGGTGGAGATGGCCCAGGCGTCGGGCCTCACCCTGGTGCCCCCGCACCGGCGGGATCCCCGGGTCACCACCACCTACGGCACGGGCCAGCTCATCCGCGTGGCTCTCGACCGGGGCGTGCGCCGCATCGTCGTGGCGCTGGGCGGAAGCGCCACCGTGGACGGCGGCGCCGGCATGGCCCGGGCGCTGGGGGCGCGGTTTTTGGACGAGCACGGCCACGAGCTGGGCCCCGGCGGCGGCGACCTGGTACGGCTGGCCCGGGTGGACGTGTCCGGGCTGGACCCCCGTTTGGCCCGCTGCGAGGTGCTGGCAGCCTGCGACGTCTTCAACCCCCTCACCGGCCCCGAGGGCGCGGCCGCCGTCTACGGCCCGCAAAAGGGGGCCAGCCCCGAGGCAGTGCAGCTTTTGGAGCAGGGGCTCAAACGGCTGGCGGCGGTGCTGAAGCGGGACCTGGGGGTCTCGGTGGAGCACCTGCCCGGCGCCGGGGCGGCAGGCGGGCTGGGCGCCGGCCTGGTGGCCTTCTGCGGGGCACGCCTGGAAAGCGGCGTGGAGCTGGTCATGCGGGCCGTCCGGCTGCGGGAGCGCTTGGCGGGGGCCCATCTGGTGGTGACGGGGGAAGGGCAGCTGGACCGCCAGACGCCGTACGGCAAGACGGTGGCCGGCGTGGGCCGCCTGGCCCGGGAGCTGAACATCCCGGCGGTGGCCCTGTGCGGCAGCCTGGCCGCCGGGGTGGACAGCCAGGTGCTTTCCGCCTGCGGCCTGGTAGGCGCGGTGGCCTGCGTGAGCCGGCCCATGACCCTGGAGCAGGCCGTGGCCGGCACGTTGGAGATGCTGGAAGAGGCGGCGCAGCGCCTGGCCTGCCTGGCGCTGGGGCTGGCCAGGGCAGGGTGCTGGGGCGTTCGTCAGCCGGCCGGCTAGCCGGCCGTGGGGGCCGGCCCCTTACCGCCCAGGTAGGCGTAGCGCACCTGGGGATCCCGGAGCAACGCCGGGCTGGGGCCCTCAAAGCGGTTTCGGCCCATCTCCAGCACGTACGCCCGGTGGCTGTACTGCAGGGCCTGGGCCGCGTTTTGCTCCACCATGAGCACCGAGACGCCGGAGCGGTGGATGGCCACGATGGTCTCGAAGATGGCCTCCACCATCATGGGCGCAAGCCCCAGGGTGGGCTCGTCCAGAAGGAGAAGCCGGGGCCACACCATCAGCGCCCGCGCCAGGGAGAGCATCTGCTGCTCGCCGCCGCTCATGGTGCCGGCCTTCTGGTTCAGGCGCTCGGCCAGCCGGCCGAACAGGGAAAGCACCCGCTCGCGGGCCTCCCGGCGGGCCCGGGGATCCCGCACGGTCCACGCCCCCAGGTCCAGGTGCTCTTCCACGGTCATGTCCGGAAAGACCGTCCGACCCTGGGGAACGTACGCGATACCCTTCTCCACCCGCCGGTGCGGCGCCAGGCGCCCCAGCTCCTGCCCCGAAAGCCGCACCGAACCCTGCCACGCCCGCAGGAAACCCATGATAGCCTTCAGCACCGTGGACTTGCCGGAACCGTTGGGCCCGATGATGGCCACCACCTCGCCGGCCCCCACCCGCAGGTGCACCCCGTGCAGCACCTGCTGCAGCCCGTACCCGCTGACCAGCCCCTCCACCTCCAAAAGCGGGGCGTCCGCCGGCGAGCCTGTCATGCCCCGGCACCTTCCCCTGCCCGCTGCCCGGCCTGGTCTGCGGCCGGCTCGGCCCACAGCCCCCGCCCGGGTTGCGGGCGGCCGAAGTAGGCTTCCAGCACCCGCTCGTCCTGCTGCACCTGAGCCGGCGGGCCCTGCGCGATGACCTGGCCGGCGCTCATCACCACCACCCGGTCGCAGTGGCCCATGACCACGTCCATGTTGTGCTCCACCACCAGAAAGCTGGTGCCCTGCTCCTCCCGCAGGCGGCGCACCAGGGCCAGCACCTGCTGCAGCAAGTTGGGATGGATCCCGGCCGCCGGCTCGTCCAGCAACACCAGCACGGGATCCCGCATGAGGATGCGGGCCAGCTCCAACAGCTTCTGCTGCCCGTAGGAGAGGTGGCGGGCGTACTCGTCCCGCTTGGCCGCCAGGCCCACCAGCTCCAGGAGTTGGGCAGCCCTGCGGGGCGCCCGGGCGCTGTCGGGAGCTGCCACCAGCAGGTTTTCCCACACCGTCATGCGGGGGAACAGCCGGGTGATCTGGAAGGTGCGCCCCAGGCCCAGCCGGCTGCGCTGGTAGGGCTTCAAGGGGGTGATGTCCTGGCCCCGCAGCCACACCCGGCCTTCGTCGGGGCGCTCGAAGCCGCTTACGATGTTGAAAAGGGTCGTCTTGCCCGCCCCGTTCGGCCCGATGAGGCCCACGATCTCCCCCTGGCCCACCTCCAGAAAGCAGCGGTCCACCGCCTTGAGCCGGCCGAAGCTCTTGCTTACGCCCTCCACCCGCAGCACGGGCCGGGCGCTCCCCGGCTGCGGGGGCGCCGCCGAGCCGTCCACCGCCACCGCGCCTGTCCGGTTCGCCAAGGGCCTTCGCCTCCACCTAGATGCGCCGGGTTCGAGGAACAAGGCCCCGCTGCTTGAGCCACTCCAGGACCCCATCGGGCAGGAACAGGATGAGCAGCACCAGCAGCACCCCGAAGACGGCCATGTTCATCTGCAGCACGTGGGCCCACACGTAGTCGTTCAAGAGCTGCAGCAGGGATGCGCCCACCAGGGGGCCCAGCACGGTGCCCAGCCCACCGAAGAAG
>DATCLL010000078.1:0-2682 GCA_036563935.1 Limnochordales bacterium
GCTGTACCCCCAGGTGGCCCAGGCAGCCCGCCGCACCGGGCGAACCCCGCCGCCGGCCGCCGGCGCGCAGCCCGCCGCCGCAGGCCCCGGCGAGCCGGCAGGGGCGCTGCCGACCGGGGCGGACGGGGCCCCTCTTGCCGTACCGGTGGCACCCGCCGGGGCGGCAGGCGAAGGGGAGGCCGTCGGGGAAGCTCCCCCCCAGGACGGGGCCCGGCCCCGGGCGGTGCGGCGGGCCGTGGCGCTGCCGGCGGCTCCCTTCGGCCCTCCCCGCCTGGTGCGGGGCCACCAGGAGGTGGCCGAGGCGGTGCGGCAGCTGGCCTCGGCCGGGCCGGCGGCGGTGTGGGTGGGCATGGTGGAGCCGCCCATGCGCGCCCGGTTCCTGGTGGTGGCCTGTGCCAACCCGGGCGCGAGTTTTTTCGCCGCCTGCGGGCCGGAATGGCCTGCGGAGCTGGCGGCCCTGGCCGGCTACCTGGCCGACGAGGGCTGCCCCAAGTGGATGCACGACGCCAAGTCGGCGGCCGTGGCCCTGGGGCGGCGAGGGGTGGGCCTGGCGGGGGTGGCCGAGGAGGTCATGCTGGCCTCCTACCTGCTGGACCCCGGCCACGGCGAGCACTCCCTGGAGGAGATGGCCATGGCCCACGCCGGCCGGGTGGTGGCCGAGCTGAAGGCCTTGGGCTCCCTGGCGCCGGACGGGGAGGCGTGGGTGGGAGGCTGGCAGCAGGCTGCGGCGGAGCGCCTGGAACTCATCTGGGGCCTGGCCCAGAGCCTCCCTGCGGCCCTGGAGCAGGATGGCCTGACCCGGGTCTACCGGGAGATCGAGCTTCCCCTGTGGCCGGTTCTGGCGGAGATGGAGCGCACCGGGGTCTGCATCGACACGCAGGCCCTCAAGCGCCTGGGCCGGGAGCTGGCCGCGGAGATGGAGCGGGTGGCCCAGGAGATCTACCGCCTGGCCGGGGAGCCCTTCAACATCAACTCCCCCCGGCAGCTGAGCCGCATCCTCTTCGAAAAGCTCAAGCTGCCCGTGGTCAAGCAGACCAAGACGGGGCCCAGCACCAGCGCGGACGTGCTGGAGGAGCTGGCCAGCGAGCACGAGATCGTGGTGCGCATCCTGGACTACCGCCAGCTGGTGAAGCTGAAGGGTACCTACGTGGACCCCATGCCGGAGCTGGTGCATCCCGTCACGGGCCGGCTGCATACCACTTTCCACCAGGCGGTGACGGCCACGGGCAGGCTGTCCAGCTCCAATCCCAATTTGCAGAACATCCCGGTGCGCACCGACCAGGGGGCCGTCATCCGGGAGGCCTTCGTGGCGGGCGAACCCGGCTGGCTGCTCATGAGCGCCGACTATTCCCAGATCGAGCTGCGGGTGCTGGCCCACATGGCCCAGGACCCCACCCTCATCGAAGCCTTCTGCAGCGGGCAGGACGTGCACGCCCGCACCGCCGCCGAGGTGTTCAACGTGCCCCTGGAGGCGGTGACCCCTGCCATGCGCAGCGGCGCCAAGGCCATCAACTTCGGGATCGTCTACGGCATCAGCCCCTACGGGCTGGCCCGGGGGACGGGGCTTTCCCGGGACGACGCCCGCCGCTTCATTGACCGCTACTTCCAGCGTTACCCGGGGGTGAAGGAGTACCTGGACCGCACCGTGCAGAAGGCCCGGGAGCTGGGGTATGTGACCACGCTGTTCGGGCGGCGGCGCTACCTGCCCGAGATCCACAGCCGCCAGCGTGCCCAGCGGGCCTTTGCCGAGCGCATGGCCATGAACAGCCCCATTCAGGGGACCGCCGCGGACATCATGAAGCTGGCCATGGTGGCCGTCCACCGGCGGCTGAAGGAGGGCGGCTGGCGGGCCCGAATGGTGCTGCAGGTGCACGACGAGCTGCTGCTGGAGCTTCCCCAGCAGGAAGTGGAGCCGGTAGGCCAGCTGGTGAAGCAGGCGATGGAGGGGGTCGTGCAGCTGGCGGTGCCGCTGGTGGCCGAGGTGAAGACAGGCCGGAGCTGGCGGGACTGCAAGTGATGGGTGCGGAGCCGCTGCGTCGCCCCTACGTGTTGGGGGTGACCGGGGGCTTCGCCAGCGGGAAAAGCACCGTGATGGCCATCCTGCGGGAGCTGGGCGCGTTCACCATCGACGCCGACCAGGTGGTGCACGAGCTGTCCCGGCCGGGCGGTCCCGTGTGGGAGGCCATCCGGCGGGCCTTCGGCCCCGGGGTGCTGGACGCCCGGGGACAGCTGCGGCGGGCGGAGCTGCGGCGCCGCATCTTCCAGGACCCCCAGGCCCGGGAACTCCTGAACCGGGTGACCCATCCCATCATCCTGGAGGAGCTGCGCCGCCGCATCGAGCAGGCCCTTCGGGGGCCGGCGCCGGTGGTGGCCGTGGAGATCCCCCTGCTGTACGAGGTGGGCGAGCCGGCCCGCCGGCTGGTGGACGGGGTGCTGGTGGTGTGGGCCGATGACGCCGCCTGTCAGGAGCGCGCCCGGGCGCGGGGCCTGTCGGCCCAGGAGGCCGAGGCGGCCATCCACGCCCAGATGCCCCTGGAACGGAAGCGGCAGCTGGCCGACTTCGTGGTGGACAACAGCGACGGCCGGGACTACACCCGCCGGCAGCTGCAGGAGCTTTGGGGGTTGTGGACGGGCCGTGCGCATCGCCCTGGTGGCCCATGACCGGCAGAAACCGGCCATGGT
>DATCLL010000079.1:0-1924 GCA_036563935.1 Limnochordales bacterium
GGCCTCCACTTCCCCCACGAACAGCCCGCCCAGCAGGCTGCCCCGGACGCCGCCCAGGCCCCCGAAGACCACCACCAGGAAGGACCAGGCAAGCCACCGGATGTGCTCCTGGGGCGCAAAGGGGAACATCATGCCCAACGCGATGCCGCCCACCGCAGCGCTGGCCGTGCCCAGGGCCACCACCACGGCGGAGATGGCCCGCACGTCGATGCCGATGATGGCCGCCGCATCGGGCTGCTGGCCCACCGCCCGCATGGCCTTGCCCAGAAGGGTGCGCCGCAGCAGCAGGTCCAGCAGGACCACCATGGCCAGGGCCAGCAGGGCCGGAACCACCCGGGCCATGGGAAGCACCAGCCCTCCCACCTGCACCATGGCCTGCGCCAGAGGCCAGCGCAGCACCCGGGTGTCGGTGGTCCACAGCAGGATGCTTCCGCTTTCCAGGATGATCATGAGCCCGAACAGCACCAGAAGGGCCACAGCGTCGGGCCCGCCCATGACCCTGCGCAAAAGCACCCGCTCCAGAACCCACCCCACCCCGAAGAAGACCGGCACGGCCAGAACCATGGCCACTATCGGATCCAGGCCGGCCCGCTGCAGCAGTTCCAGGGCGAAGAAGGTGCCCAGCATGATGAAGGTGCTGTGGGCCAGGTTGACGATGCCCAGCACCCCCAGCGTTAGCGACAGCCCCACCGACGCCAGGGTGTACACCAGCCCCAGCAGCACGCCGTTAACCGCTGCCTGCGCCAGCAACGCCGCGCTGGGTACGGCCATGACCGGCTCGCCCTCCCCGCCCGCTCACACCCGCAGCCATGCCCGAACCACATCCGCCAGGCGGGACTCAAAGTCCTCCCGCCCGCCTTCCAGCTGCTTGCGTCCGAACTCCAGGGTGTAGATGTAGTCGGCCAGCTCCACCGCGGCCCGCACGTTCTGGTCCACCAGCAGCACCGTCCGCCCCTCGTCCCGCAGCCGGCCCACCTCCTGGTACACCCAGTCCGCCACCACCGGCGCCAGCCCCGCCGACGGTTCGTCCAGCAGGATCACCTGGGGGTCCGTGATCATCATCCGGGCGATCTCCAGGGTGCGCTGCTGGCCGCCGCTGAGGCTTCCGGCCGGCTTGTGGCGCCAGTCCCGCAGCATGGGGTAGCGGTCGTAGATGCGGGCCAGCGCCTGCGGGCGCTCGGGCGCCGGAAGGGCCCAGGCGCCCAGCTCCAGGTTCTCGTGCACCGTCAGGGCCGGAAAGACGGAGCGGCCCTGGGGCAAAAAGCCCATACCCAGCCGCACCCGCTCGTGCACGGGAACCCGGGTAATGTCCCGTCCTTCCAGCAGCACCCGGCCCCGCACGGGCATGACGAGCCCGTACAGAACCCGCAGGGCCGTCGACTTGCCGGACCCGTTGGGCCCCAGCACCACCGTCACCTTGCCGCGGGCTGCGGCCAGGCTGACCCCGTTCAGCACCCGCTGTTCGGGATAGTACCCGGCCACCACCTCTTCCAGCACCAGCCACGCCTGTTCCGTCACCGCGCCCTCCTCCGGCTCAGGGGGTTGTGCCAACCAGGTGTCATGAGTGCGCCGCGCTGCCCAGGTAGGCCTCGATGACCGCCTCGTTGTTGCGGATCTCCTCGGGGGTTCCCTCGGCGATGACCTTTCCCCGGTCCAGGCAAATGATGCGGTCGCTTAAGGCCATGAGCACGGGGATCTCGTGGCTGACCACCACGAAGGAGGTCCCTTCGCCACGCAGGGCCTGCATGTGGCGGCTCATGACCTCCACCACCGCCGGGTGCACCCCCGCGAAGGGCTCGTCCATGAGCACCAGCCTCGGGCCGGTCATAAGGGCCCGGGCGAACTCCAGCAGCCTCTGCTGGCCGCCGGACAGCTCGCTGGCAGCCGAATGGGCCATCCCCTTCAGACCCACCCGCTCCAGAAG
>DATCLL010000080.1:0-3184 GCA_036563935.1 Limnochordales bacterium
CCTCGCGCCGACCAGGAACCCGACGGGCTGGCCGAACGCATCCAGCAGGCCATCCGCCACGCCAGCGACCTCTCCCAGCTGGAGGCGGTGCGGGTAGCGTACCTGGGGCGCAGGGGGGTACTTACGCTTCAGCTGCGCCAGCTGGGTCAGTTGCCCGAGGACCGGCGGCGCACGGCAGGCCAGGCCCTCAACCGCCTCAAAGAGCAGGCCGAGGAGTGGCTGGCCGCGCGCCGCAGGGAACTGGAGCAGCAGGCGCTGCAGCAGCGGCTGCAGGGGGAACGGCTGGATGTGACGCTCCCCGGGCGCAGGCCCGCCCGGGGTCGGCCGCATCCGGTGTACGCGGTGCTGCGGGACATCCTGGAGATCTTCGTGGCCTTGGGGTTCGAGGTGGTGGAGGGGCCAGAGGTGGAGCTGGACCGGTACAACTTCCAGCTCCTCAACATCCCCCCGGATCATCCGGCCAGGGACATGCAGGATACCTTTTACGTGGGCGGCGAGGTGCTCCTGCGCACCCACACCTCACCCATGCAGATCCGCACCATGCTGGCCCGCCGCCCGCCCGTGCGGGTGGTGGTTCCGGGGAAGGTGTACCGCCGGGACGCCGACGTCACCCACTCCCCGGTGTTCCACCAGGTGGAAGGGCTGCTGGTGGACCGGGACGTCAGCCTGGCCGACCTGAAGGGGGTGCTGGCGGAATTCGCCCGGGCCATGTACGGGCCGGACCGGGCGGTGCGCTTCCGGCCCAGCTACTTCCCCTTCACCGAACCCAGCGCCGAGATGGACGTGGCGTGCGGGGTGTGCGGGGGCGCCGGGTGCCGCAGCTGCAAGGGGACCGGGTGGCTGGAGATCCTGGGCGCCGGCATGGTGCATCCCCAGGTGCTGCGCAACGTGGGCTACGACCCCGAGGCCGTCACGGGCTTCGCCTTCGGCCTGGGGGTGGAGCGCATCGCGATGCTGCGCTACGGCATCGACGACATCCGGCTGTTTTACGAGAACGACCTGCGCTTCCTGCGGCAGTTTTGAGGTGTGAGGGGAGCTTCCCATGCGGGTGCCGATGGGGTGGCTTCGGGAGTTCGTGGAGGTGGACCTGGCGGCCGGGGAGCTGGCGGAGCGGCTTCTGGCCAGCGGGCTGGCCGTGGAACGGGTGGAGCGGGTGGGGCAGGAGTTCCGGGAGCTTCGGGTCGGGCGGGTGGTGGAGGTGCAGCCCCACCCCGCCCGCCCCGGACTGAAGGTGGCCAGCGTGGCACTGGGGGACGGGCAGCGGGCGCAGGCGGTGACCGGCGCGCCCAACACCCGGCCCGGCCTGACCGTGGCCGTGGCCCTGCCCGGCACCCGGCCGCCCGGCATGGGGGCGGCGGTGCAGGCGGTGGAGGTGGCGGGAGTCCGTTCGGAGGCGGTGCTGCTCAGCCTGCGGGAGGCAGGGCTGGGAGAGGACCACCGGGGCCTGTGGGAGCTGCCCCAGGAGGTGGTGCCCGGTGCCTGCCTGGCAGAGGCCCTGGGGCTGGAAGACGACGTGCTGGAGGTGGACGTCTACCCCAACCGGGCCGACTGCATGAGCGTGCTGGGGCTGGCCCGGGAAGTGGCAGCGGCGTTGGGTCGGCCGTGGCGGGAGCCCGAGCTGGACTTCGAGGAAACGCCGGAGCCCGCGTCCCGGTGGGCAGGGGTGGAGGTGGAGTCCTGGGACGACTGCCCCCGCTACGTGGCCCGGGTGATGGGCAACCTGCCTGCCGGATCTTCCCCGTGGTGGCTGGTGCGGAGGCTGTACCAGGCCGGCATGCGGTCGGTGAGCCCTGTGGTGGACGTCACCAACTACGTCATGCTGGAAGTAGGGCAGCCGCTGCACGCCTTCGACCTGGACCGGCTGGAGGGGCAGCGGGTGGTGGTGCGCCGCGCCAGGCCCGGCGAGCGCCTGGTCACCCTGGACGGCCGGGAGCGGGCCGTGGACGAGCAGATGCTGGTCATCGCCGACGCCCGCCGTCCCCAGGGACTGGCCGGCATCATGGGAGGCGCCGAAAGCGAGGTCACCCCGCAGACCCGGTGCATCCTGCTGGAGGCGGCCTGCTTCCGGGCGGCCCTGGTGCGCCGCACGGCGCGCCGCCTGGGCCTGCGGACCGAGGCCTCGGCCCGTTTCGAGCGGGGTCTGGCGCCTGCCCTGGCGGAATGGGGTTCCCGGCGGGCCGCTCACCTCCTGTGGCGGATGGGCGCGTGGGTGGCCCGGGGCAGCGTCGACCGCATGAGCCCCGGCAGGGACGATCGGCGGACGGTGGAGCTCCGACCCGAGCGGGTCAACCGGGTCCTGGGCACCCAGCTGGCCTCGGAGCAGATGGCTTCCTACCTGCGGCGCCTGGGCATCGAGGTGACGCCGCAGCCGGGCGGCCGGTTGCACTGCCAGTTGCCGCCGTGGCGGCTTGACCTGCAGGAGGAAGACGACCTGGCCGAAGAGGTGGCCCGGCTGCACGGCTACCACCGAGTTCCCAGCCGGCTGCCCACGGCCACGGCCCGGGGCCGGTGGGCGCCGGAGACGGCCCTGGCGTTCCGGGTGCGGGAGATCCTGCGGAGCATGGGCCTGTTCGAGGTGCTGACCTACACCTTTATGGACCAGGAGGAGCTGGCCCAGCTGGGCATCCCCCCCGATCACCCGTGGCGCAGGGCGGTGGCCGTGGCCAACCCCCTGAGCGAGGAACAGGGATGGCTGCGTACCACCCTCCGGCCGGGTCTGGTGCGGGTGCTGCGGCTGAACGTCACCCGCAGCCAGGGCCAGGTGCGGGTGTTCGAGGTGGGCCGGGTATTCCGGCCCTCTACGCAGGCTTCCGACTCTTCCGGGTCTTCCGGGCCGGGGGGAGCTCCCGGCCCTTCCGGCGAGGCCCTGCCCGAGGAGCGCCTGGCGGTGGGGGTGGCCCTGCTGGATGTCCCGGGCGCCATGGAGCGAGAGTGGCATACCCCGGCGCGACCTGCCGATTTCTATGACCTGAAGGGGCTGTTGGAGGCGCTGGCCGGTGAGCTGGGGGCGGAGCTGGCCTTTGTCCCCGAGGAGCATCCGGGTCTGCACCCGGGACGCAGTGCCAGCCTGTGGGTGAACGGGCCGTCGGGCGGATCCCAGCCGGTGGGATACGCCGGGGAGCTGCACCCCGTGGTTCTGCAGCGGCTGGAACTGCCCGGCCGGGCGCTGGTGGCGGAGCTGGAC
>DATCLL010000081.1:0-7864 GCA_036563935.1 Limnochordales bacterium
CCGCATGCGGCTGGCCCTCCTGGGAAGCCGGACCGGTGAACGCCGCATCGGGCGACGACGAATCAAAGGACTCCCCCTCCGGCTCCACCTCCTCGAAGCTGGCCGGAGACGTGGCCATCTCCGCCAGTTCCAGGCCGCTTAAGGGTTCCTGCTCCGGCCCTTCGTCGGAGGCGGAAGACCAAAGGCTCTCCGACTTAGGTTCGGGTTCCATGGACGTCACGGCGGGCACTCCTTTCCCCCTCCACGGAAGGCTTCCCACACGCACCTTTCCATTCTAGCTGCTCTACATTCTATTTGCCCGTCCTGTTCCCTTCCAACTCTCGCGAAAACTGATGCAAAATCCGAGGCCGACCTGCCCGTTGGGTGGTCCGATCTTCGAACCGTCCCGCTGTCTGGCGCCCGGCCGCCCCACAGATGGCCCCCGAAAAGGCGGCGGGCCGGTGTGGTTTCACCGACCCGCCGCCCGCCAGCGGCCATCTCCGGCCCGCGAGCTTTACGCCTCACTTTACGCTTCACCCATCAGCCTTCGCAGCCGGCGCAGGCAGCGCCCGTGCCGTTGCCCGCCGCCTGGCTGCCGGCTCCATTGGACGGCATTCCCGCCCCTCCTGCCGCCAGCGCGGCCAGGGGGATGAAGGCCTGCTCCGGCCCGGCAGCCTCGTCCGGCGACGGGTTCGGGATGCGCACCAGCTTGCCCTGGTAGTTTCGAAGCACCACGTAACCGGGGCCCCGTTCCACCAGGTTCTGGGGCATGAGGGGGATCTTCCCGATGGGCGTGTCCACCACGAAGGTGGGGCAGGCGAAGCCCGTGGTCCAGCCCTGCAGGGCCTCGATGATCTCCAGCCCTTTTTCAATGGGGGTGCGGAAGTGGGCGGTTCCCCGCAGCAGGTCGCACTGGTACAGGTAGTACGGCCGCACCCGCATCTTCAACAGGCCGTGCACCAGTTCCCGCATCACCCGGGGGTCGTCGTTGACCCCTTTCAGGAGCACCGTCTGGTTGCCCACGGGGATGCCCGCCCGCAGCAGCCGGTCCACGGCCGCGGCCGCCTCGGCGGTCAACTCCCTGGGGTGATTGAAGTGGGTGTTCACCCAGATAGGATGGTATTTGGCCAGCATGGCACACAATTCCGGGGTGATGCGCTGGGGCATGGTGACGGGCATCCGGGTGCCGATGCGGATGATCTCCACGTGGTCGATGGCCCGCAGGCGGGAGATGAGGCTCTCCAGCCACTCGTCGGAGGCCACCAGCGGGTCGCCCCCGGACAGCAGCACGTCCCGGATGGCAGGGGTGCGGCGGATGTAGTCAATGGCCCGTTCCACGTCCTGGGCGCTCAGCTTGCCGCCCTTGCCCACGAAGCGCTTGCGGGTGCAGTGGCGGCAGTAGATGGCGCAGTCGGCCGTGACCAGGAACACCACCCGGTCCGGGTAGGTGTGCACGATGCCCTTGACCGGGGAGTGGCTTTCTTCCTGGAGGGGGTCCCAGGCCCCCACGGGGTCTTCCAGCTCCTCCGCCCTGGGGATGGCCTGCAGCCGGATGGGGTCGTTGGGGTCTGACCAGTCGATGAGGCTGAGGTAGTAGGGTGTGACGGCGAAGCGGAACTCCTCGCTGCAGCTTCCGATGTCCTGCTCCATCTCGGGCGTGACGTTCACGTAGCGGGCCAGGTCCCGGGCGTTTTTCACCCGGTGGCGGAACTGCCAGCGCCAGTCGTTCCACTGGTGGTCCGGAGGCTTGCCCTCGCCGGCGTCACCCCCCTCCGCGGGTGCAGGGCTGGGGCTTGGACCGGAACCGGGCCGGGTGCTGTGTGCCATCGCCTCGGCCATGCTCCTCTCAGGCCGGCAGGGAGCCGGCCATGGTGTGCGGCTGCCCATGCAAGGCAGCCGTCTCGAACCCGTACCCGTCGCCGCCTGGCCCCGGCGCCGCCGGCGGGTGAAGCTCCCGCAGCAGGCCCTCCAGCCGTGCCAGCCGCGCCTTCAGCGCCTGACCCAGGTCCGGCTGCGCCACCCAGCGCCGGCATGCGGCTTGCAGGATGGCGGCTACCAGGTCGTTCAGGGACATCCCCGCCGCCCTGGCCTGCGCGGTGAGCAGGCTGGCGGCGGAAAGGCCGGGAAGGGGGTTCACCTCCAGAAAGCACGGAAGCCCACCGGCGCTCAGGCGGAAGTCCACCCGGGCCACATCCCGCAAGCCCAGCGCGGCAAACACCCGGCAGGCCCCGGCCGCCAGCCGGGCGCCCAGCTCCTCGTCCACCGGCGCCGGGCACAGGAACTGCTCCCGGTTGCCGCTTTTGGTGTGGTAGCAGTAAACGAAGGCGCCGTCTTGCCCCCCGGGCCGCACCTCCAGCACCGGCAGAACCGCCAGCGCCTCGCCGTTGCCCAGCACCCCCACGCTGAACTCCCGGCCCGGCAGGTACTCCTCCACCAGCGCCGGCTGGCGGTACTCCCGCAGAACCCAAAGGGCCTGCTCCCGCAGGTCGTCGCGGCTTTCCACCCGGGAGCGCTGGCGCACGCCCTTGCTGGAACCCTCGGCCACGGGCTTCACGAAGGCCGGCAGGGGCGCCTGCTGCACCACCTGCTCCACCTCCTGGGGGCTGGCAGCCACCGCTCCCCACGCCACCGGAAGCCCCGCCGCCGCCGCTGCCCACCGGGCCAGGGACTTGTCCATGGCCATGCCCAGGGCGACGGGGTCTGAGCCCGTGTAGGGGATGCGCAGCAGCTCGAAGAGGGCAGGCGCCAGGCTTTCCCGGCTGCGCCCGCCTGCCCCTTCGGCGATGTTGAACACCACGTCGGGCCGCTGCCATCGCAAAAGCTCCGGCAGGTCCGGGCCGAAGGGGAGGGGCAACACCCGACAGGCCCCGTCAAAAGAAAGGGCCTCGGCCAGCGCCGAGACCGTGGACCAGGAGTCGTACTCCGCCTGCGCGTCCTCAGGGCCGCCGTCGGGCCCATCCGGGGGCGAGTCGACCCGCAGGTTGAAGCATAAGCCCACCGTCAGCAGGCTCATGGGGTGGTTGGGCCATCATCTCCGCCCTTGGGGGATACGCCTGCCCGGGGCGGTCCACCCCGGGCTGGCTTGATTCTAGCACCCGCTGAACCCCTGTCAATACGGAAGCGCTGGCCCGCCGTGGGGCTCACCGAAGCCGTCCGGGTGGCTTCGGTGCCACTGCCAGGCCGTGGAGACGATTTCTTCCAGGTGGGGGTGGCGGGGCTCCCACCCCAGCACCTGCCTGGCCCGCTGGCTGTCGGCCACCAGCACGGCCGGGTCCCCGGGGCGGCGGGGCGCAGACCGCACGGGGATGTCCACACCCGTCACGCGCCGGCACACCTCCACCACCTGCCGCACCGAGAAGCCCCGGCCGTTGCCCAGGTTGAACGGCCCGCCCTCTCCCCCGCCGGCCAGGTGCTGCAGGGCCAGGCGGTGGGCCCGGGCCAGGTCGCAGACGTGCACGAAATCCCGGATGCAGGTGCCGTCGGGGGTGGGCCAGTCCGTGCCGTACAGCTCCACGGGCCCCCGGCGTCCCAGCGCCGCCAGCAGCAGCGAGGGGATGAGGTGCGTCTCGGGGCGGTGGTCTTCGCCGGTCCTCCCCAGGGGGTCTGCCCCGGCGGCGTTGAAGTAGCGCAGGCTCGCCCACCGCAGGCCATGAGCCCGCTGGTAGGCCTGCAGCATCCCTTCCACCATGAGCTTAGTCTGGCCGTAGGGGTTGGTGGGCCGGCAGGGGTGGTCCTCCGGGATGGGCACCCGCTCGGGCTCGCCGTAGACGGCGGCGGACGAGGAGAAGACCAGGTAGCGGACCCCCCGGGCCACCAGGGCTTCCAGCAGGTTCAGCGTTCCGGCCACGTTAGTGCGGAAGTACAGGCCCGGACGGGCCACGGACTCGCCCACCTGGGTGCGGGCGGCCAGGTGCACGGCCGCCTCCACCGGCCCCAGCCGATCCAGGGCTCGGGCCAGCGCCGCGGGGTCCACCAGGTCGGCCCTCTCCAGGGGCAGGCCCGCCACCGCGGCCGGGTGCCCCGTGGAAAGATCGTCCAGCACCACCACCTCGAACCCCGCCTCGGCCAGGTCCAGGGCCACGTGGGAACCCACGTAGCCCGCCCCACCCGTCACCAGAACCCGCACCGCACCACCGCCTCCCCGCGCGCCCGCCCGTACACCTGCCCGGCCTGCCACCCGGCCGCCGCAGGCCCCGGCGGTCGGCGGCGGCGCCATGGGTTCGGCGGCCCTTGACGGCGCCCTTCCCCGAAGGGGAAGCTAGGACAGGAGGAGCCGGGCACCATGCGAGACGGTCCGGTGGCGGGCCCTGCCCCGCACGGGACGGGGGTTCACCCCCGGATCCTGGTGGTGGACGACGAGCCCGAGATCGTGGAGGTGCTCCGGGCCTACCTGGAGCGGGAGGGGTTCGCGGTGCAGACGGCCGGCGACGGCCGCACGGCCCTGGAGCTGGCCCGCTCCCGGCGCCCGGACCTGGTGGTGCTGGACTGGATGCTGCCCGGCCTGGACGGGCCCGAGGTGTGCCGGCGCCTGCGGGCCGAAAGCGACGTTCCCATCATCATGCTCACGGCCCGGGGCGACGAGGTGGACCGGGTGGTGGGCCTGGAGCTGGGCTGCGACGACTACGTCACCAAGCCCTTCAGCCCCCGGGAGGTGGTGGCCCGGGTTCGGGCCGTGCTGCGCCGTGCCCGGGCGGCGCCGCCGGGCGGTTCCGGCGGCGGCAGCGAAAGCGGCGGGGGGCCGGCGCCTGCAGGCGGGGGCGCCGCGGCGGGCGCGGCGGGGGTTCGGCCCGAGGCGTCGGGCCGGGACGGGGTTCTGCGGGTGGGCGGCCTGGTGGTGGACACCGAGGCCTACCGGTGCTGGGTGGAGGGGCGGGAGGTTCAGCTGACGCCCACGGAGTTCAAGCTGCTGGCCGTGCTGGCCGCCCACCCGGGGCGGGTGTTCACCCGCCTGCAGCTGGTGGAACGCATCCAGGGCTTCGCCTTCGAGGGCTACGAGCGCACCATCGACGCCCACGTCAAGAACCTCCGGCAGAAGCTGGGCGACAGCTCCCGCTCGCCGCGATACATCGCCACGGTGTACGGCGTGGGCTATCGCCTGGTGGCGGGCGGTGAGTGAGCTGAACCGCATCGGCGTCAAGATGGCCGCCGCGTTCGCCCTGGTGGCGGTGCTGTCGGTGGCGGCAGTGGGGCTGGCGGCCCGGGTGGCGGTGCGCAGCGAGTTCCGGGGCTACCTCTTCTCGGTGCGCATGCGCCGGGGGGGCCTGGAGCAGGTGCCGGGGATGGGCCCGGGCATGGGGCCCGGGATGGGGCCGGGGACGGCACCCGGGGCGGGCCCCGCCTGGCGGTGGGTGCCGCCGTCCGGGTCGGGAGGAGACCTGCTGCCGCCGGACCCGAGAGCGTGGGACCACCTGCCCATAATGCGGCGCATGATGGGGCCGGCGGGCGACAGCATGTTCCGGATGATGGCGGGGCTTCCGGAGCGGCGGTTCCTGCAGCGGGTGGACCGGCTGCTGTGGCAGGTGGCGGGCGTGGCGGCGCTGGGCGGCGCCCTGGGCGGGCTTCTCATGGCCCGGCGCTGGAGCGGCCGGCTGAACCGCCTGGCGCAGCGGGCGCTGCAGCGGGCCCGCCGGCAGTCCAGCTCCGTGGCCCTGGCCACCGGAGGCGACGAGATCGAGCAGCTGGATGCGGCCTTCTCCGCCATGGAGCAGGCCCTGGAGACGGAAGACCGCCGACGGCGCCGCCTGCTGGCGGACATCGCCCACGAGCTGAAGACCCCCCTGGCCGTGGTGCAGGCCAACCTGGAAGCCATGCTGGACGGGGTTCTGCCGCCCTCGCCCGAGCGCCTGGCGGCGCTGCACACCCAGGTGGGGCTGCTCAGCCGGTTGGTGACGGACCTGCGGGAGCTGGCCATGGCCGAAGCAGGGGAACTGGCCCTGCGGCGCTCGGTGCAGGACCTGGGCCAGCTGGCCCGCCAGGTGGTGGAACTGTGGGGGCCGCAGGCGCAGGAGCGGGGGGTGCAGGTGGAGCTGCAGGCCGACGGCCCCGCCCCTGCCTCGGTGGATCCCGACCGGTTCGCCCAGATCCTGCTGAACCTCCTCTCCAACGCCCTGCGCTACGTCCCGGTGCCGGGCGGCCACATCCGCATCCGGGTGGGCCGTGCGCCGTCTGCGTCTGCCGTGTCCGCTCCCGCCCCCGGGCCGGGCCCTGCCGTTGGCCGGGCGGCGGAAGCCACCCGGGAGTGGGTGGCGGTCACCGTGGAGGACAACGGCCCCGGCATTGCCCCCGAGGACCTGCCGTACATCTTCGACCACTTCTACCGGGGAGACCCGGCCCGGTCCCGGGCCACGGGGGGCTTCGGGGTGGGCTTGGGGATCGTGCGGTCCCTGGTGGAGGCCCACGGCGGGCGGGTGCGGGCCGAGAACCGCCCCGAAGGCGGCGCCCGCTTCGAGGTGTACCTGCCGGCTGCCGAGGTGCCGGCATGAGCCGCCGGCCTGGCTCGTCCGGAGGGGCCGTGCCGGCGTGGGCTGCCCTGCTGGCCAGGCTGCTTGCGCCCGGGGACTGGCGGAGGCTTCGGGAGCTGAGCCGGGGCTGGCGGGTCAGCCCCTTCGCCTTGGACGAGGATGCCGGCCGCTTTGAGATCTCCGAGACGTGGGAGCGCCAGCGGGGGTATGCCCCGCTGCCGGATGAGGACCTGGACCTGCTCCTTCGGGCGTGCGACCTGCTGACCGAACACCGGGCCGAGCTGGGCGACGCCGCCTCCGGCATGGAGCGGGTGGCGCCGGCGGGAGGGGACGAGCACGGGGCGGAGCTGGAGTTCCGGTTCGCCCTGTCTCCCGGAAGCCACCCGGGCGGCGACGGCGAGGTGGCCCGCCGGTTCGTGGCGCTGCTGCGGGAGGAGCCGGCCTTCCGGGTGGAGCAGGAAGACCTGGGCGAGGTGCGCCGGGTCACCGTCCGGTTCTCCTACCGCAACGACTTCGAGTACCATGCCCGCAAGTCCAGGGTGGACTGGCTGCTGGAACTGGCCCGCCGGCTGAGGCAGGACCGCCCGTTCTTGGGCTGGCGGGTGTAGGCGGGTCGCCCGGCTCGCACGGGCTAGAAATCCGGGGCCGGCGCTGCCGCCGCCGATCGACAGACAGGCCGTGGGGAAGGTGCTAAGGTGCCGCCGGGGGGAAGCCCGCCGTGCGGCATCGCACCTTGATGTTCCTGTGGATAGCGGCAGCGGGGTTCGTCCTGAGCCTGGGCCGGGTGGGGCGGCTGCACCCCTTCGGCGTCGCCTTCTTCTTCAGCTGCCTGGGCCTGGGGCCCGCGCACAAGGCGGCCGCCGCCCTGGGCGTGGTGGCCGGAGCGGCCTTCGCCACCCCGGGGCCGTCGGCGGTGATGGTGCTGGCCACGGTGGCAGCGGGATGGGCCGTGGCCCTGGGCCCGCCCGGCTGGCTGCGGGGCCGCTCGGCGGGGTGGCTGGCCGGGCCGGCGGTGGTGGCGGCCCGGCTCGCGGGCGCCGGGCCCAGCTGGTCCGCTCCGCCTCTGTGGTGGTTGGAGACGGCGGTGGAAGGGGCGCTGGCCGGCTTGCTGGTGCCCCTGTGGAGTTCCCTGCTGGGCGGGCTTGCGGGCCGCGGGCAGGGGCCAGCCAGGCCCGCGGAGCAAGCGGGGCCGCTGCCCGGCGGGGCCGATGCGCTGGCCGGCTGGCTGACCATGGTGTGCGGCGTCGCCCTGGGGCTGCAGGGGCTGGCGGTGGGCCCGGTGCAGCCGGCGGCGGTGGCGGCCCCCCTGGGCGTCATGTTCACGGCCTGGGGACTGGGACCGGGCCTGGCCGCGTCGGCGGGGGCCCTGGCCGGGTGGGCCATGGCGCTGGCGGACGGCCGCTGGACCCTGTATGGGCTTGCCC
>DATCLL010000082.1:0-4006 GCA_036563935.1 Limnochordales bacterium
ACCGGGCCCAGCCTGGGCAGCACCTGCACAGGTCGCAGCGCCGCAAACAGCCCGGCCGCCACCGCCAGCACCACCGCGGCGGTGCCGGCTGCCCGCAGCCACGGCGAACCGGCCCAGCCGAAAGCCGCCTGCCCGGGCCGCCGGGAGGCCTGCGCCGGGGGTGCCGGCGCACTCACGGAACATCCCTCCTGCCCTCTGCCCGACCGCGCCCGGGTGCGGCCTGCGGGCCGTCGGGGATCCACACCCGCACCCGGGTGCCGCGCCCGGGGGCACTGTCCAGGCTCACCTGCCCGCCGTGCGCATCCACGATGGCCCGCACGATGGCAAGCCCCAGGCCGCTTCCCGCCTCCTGCTCGGGCGACGGCCGGGCGCGGTCGCTTCGGAAGAAAGGTTCGAAGGCCCGGGCGGCCTCCTCCTGCGTCATACCCCGCCCCGTATCCCGAACCTCCAGCCAGAAACCTGCCGCCGGGCCCTCGCCCGGCCCCGTCCGCCCCGCAGCCAGCTCCACCAGGCCCCCCTCGGGGGTGGCCTCGATGGCGTTGCGCAGCAGGTTCGTCGCCAGGCGAGCCAGCGCCTGCTCGTCGCAGCGTCCCCGCAGGGCCGGTGGGAGCTCCGCGGCCACCGTCACACCCTGGCGCTGGGCCAGGTGGCGCACGTCCGCCAGTGCCTGGCGCAGCGCCGCCACCACGTCGGCCCCCTCCACGGGCCGCACCAGGCCACCCCGCTCGTAGCGGGCCAGCACCAGGAGGTCGTCGGCCAGCCGTCCCAGGCGGTCCACCTGGGCCAGGGCCCGCCGCAATGCCTGCTCCCAGGCGGCCCGTTCGGCCTCGGTGGATCCGGGGGCATAGGGGCTTTTCAGGGTGCGCAGCGCCACCTCCAGGTCCGCCCGCAGCGCGCTGAGGGGCGTGCGAAGCTCGTGGGAGGCGTCGTCCACGAACCGGGCCTGGGCCACCATGGCCTCCCGCACCCGCTCCAGCATGACGTTGAACAGGCTGGCCATCTGCTCCAGGGTGCGGTCCCCCTGCGCGGGCGGAACCCGTACCGACAGCACCTGGGGGTCGATGCGCTGGGCCTCGGCCACCTGCCCGGCAGCCCGGATCATCTCCTCCACCGGCCGAAAAGCCTGGCGGGCGGAGCGGAAGCTCAGCGCGCTGGTAAGCCCGATTCCCACCAGGCCCACGCCGCCCAGCCACCACCGCAGGCGGGCCAGAAGGTTCGCCACCTCGCCCAGGGGCTGGGCCACCACCAGCCGCCCGTCCGGAAGCTCGGCCACCCGCACGTCGTCCGGCCTCGGCCACAGCCAGGCCAGAGCCGGGCGCTCGGGCCCGTAGGGTTCCCTGGCGTGGATGGTCCACCGCCAGCGCTCGCGGTGCCACGGTTCGTACTCGTCGGACTCTTCGTGGCGCTCCGGGAGCCCATCGAACTCCCGGGCCAACTCCCGCCCGCCCTCCCGGCCGGCGGCTCGCTGGGCCGTCGGTGCAGGCGGGCTGCGCTGCTGCAGCCGGGCCAGGCCTTCGGCTTCGGCCTGGCGTAAAAGCAGCGACGCCGCTGCCACGTACAGCGTCGCCAGCAGGGCCACCACGGTCAGGGCCAGCATGGCCGCGGTGGTCAGCGCCAGCCGTACGGGAAAGTGCTCCCGCCAGAGGCGGGCCAGGCGGTTCACGGGGCCTCCTCCTCGCCCTTGCCCTCGCCCTCGCCGGGCGGGCTGTCCTCGCCGCGGCCGGCGGCCGGCGCGAGGTAGTAGCCCACCTGGCGGCGGCAGCGCACCTGCACCCGGGAGCCGGCCAGGCGCAGCTTGCGCCGCAGGTGAGCCAGGTGCGCCCACAGGGCCTCCTCGGAGGCCTCGGTGGGGTCGGGCCAGGCGGCATCCATGAGGGCCTGGGCAGGCACGGGCCGGCCCTGGGCCTGGATGAGGGCGTGCAGCAACTCCAGCTCCCGGGGCGTCAGGAGCACCTCACGGCTTGCGCAGCGAACCGCAAAGGCCTGGCGGTCCAACTCCAGGTCGTCGAAGCGGGGATTCTGGTAGGTGCCGGCCGCACGGCGCAGCAGGGCCCGCAGGCGTGCCACAAGCTCCTCGAAGGCGAAGGGCTTCACCAGGTAGTCGTCGGCGCCGCCCTCCAGGCCGCTCACCCGGTCGCTCACCCGGTCCAGGGCCGTCAGCATCAGCACCGGCACCCGCTCGCCCCGGCGGCGCAGCCGGGCCAGCACCCGGTCGCCGCTTTCGTCCGGCAGCCGTCGGTCCAGCACCACGGCGTCGTAGCGCCGCTGGGCCAAAAACAGCTCCGCCTCGGCCGCATCCGCCGCCTCGTCCACGGCGAACCCGGCCGCCGCCAACCCCCTGGCCACCGCCGAGCGGGTGGCCGGTTCATCTTCCACCAGGAGCACTCGCATGGCGCTGCAGCACGAACCCGTCGGCTGCCTGTCGGGCCAGCAGGCTGCGGCGCAGGTGGGCCGCCAGGGCGGTCGCCCCCATCGCCAGGGCCAGCCGGGCTGCCCACCCCACAGCGGCCAGGTGTGGGTCCAACCCGGCTCCCAGGCTGTGGAGGGCTGCCATCACGGCTATCGCGGGTGTCGCGTGATGCAGCGCCCGGAAAAGCCCTGCCCCCAGGCGCCTGCGCCCGTCGAAGCTGAGCAGCACCAGCCCCCAGCCGTACAGAGCCAGTATACCGAGGCCCGTCCACAGCGGCCGATAGGGAGACTGAAACGGTATCAGCAGTTGTTTCCACGTGAAGGGCATGTACGCGTCGTACCGCAGCAGAACCCCGTGCACCAGCCCCCCTGCCCACCCCGCCACGGAAAAGCTGGTGTGCAGGTACGCCAGGGCCGGCACCCACCGGGGCCTGCGGGAAGAAGCCCAGCCCAAGAGGAACCCCGTAGCCATGGAGAGGTTCAAAAGCCAGAGGGACCCTATCCCGAACCCTCTCAGCGCCACCCAGACGGACATCGCCAGTGAACCACCTTTCCGCGGCTTGCCCTGCCCCGCCACCAGGCCAGCACGGGGGCGGAACGTTCCAGGGCGGGCCGGGCCTCCGGAAAGCTTCCCACCACCACGGCCTTGGCCAGCACTTCGGCCAGGGCGGCCGATCGAGCCGCCACGCAGGCCACCTCGACCCCGCTTTGGCTGGGCGATCCGGTGCGGGGGTCGATGAGGTGGTGGCCCGGCCCCAGCGGGCCGCAGAACCGGCGCACCGTGGTGGCCGAGGTGGCCACGCCGCCGGCCCGCAGGTGAACCAGGCCCCCGCCCTCGCCGGCCAGGCTGGCCGGCAGGGCCACCCGCCAGGGCGGCAGGCCGGGTGCGCTCCAGGCGGCGATATCCCCGCCGGCGTCGGCCAGGACCGCCTCGAAGCGGCCCCGCAGGCGGGCCACCACCGTGTCCGCCGTCAGGCCCTTTACGATGCCTCCCAGGTCGAGGTGCACCCCTTCGCCCAGGCGCACGGCCCGCACCAGCGGGTCCAGCTGAAAGGGCGCACCGCCCGCGCCTGCCGGCTGCGGGCGAGATGGCTTCTGCCGGGCACCGTGGGCAGCGGCGGCGGCCGGGGACGGGGCCCTGAGCGCGGGCCTGCCCCGTGTGCTCTGCAGCGTCCGCCAGTCCCGGTCGTAGCCCCACCGGGTGAGGGCATCCAGCACCGCCGGATCGAACAGCCCACCGGTGAGCCTTCGGGCCTGCTCGGCGGCCTGCAGCGCCGAGAACAAGAGCGGCGACACCACCTGCCAGCACCCGCTTGCGCCGGCGTTGAGGCGGCTGAGCTCGCTTTGGGGATCGAAGCGGCTCAGGCGCAGTTCCACCCGCCGAACCCACCCGGCCGCCGCCTCAAGGGCCCTGCGGGCCTCGCCGGCCCGTTGGGGGCTGGTGCGCACGGCCAGGGCAAACCGGGTGCCCATGGCGGCAAAGGCGATGCGGACTTCCACCATGTGGGACATCCCGCGCACCCCTCACGGACCACCCGTCACGAGGGCCGGGTGCGTGCGTCGGGGAGGGCGGGCGGGGTGCCGGAGCGCCCTGGCT
>DATCLL010000083.1:0-2050 GCA_036563935.1 Limnochordales bacterium
GCCGCAGCACCGCGGGCACCGCCACCAGGCTCGCCAGCAGTGAGAACAGGATGGCCGCGGCCGTGAACAGCCCGAATTCCCGCACGGGCTGCACGAAGGAGGTGCCCAGCGACGCAAACCCCGCCGCGTCCGTCAGGGACACCATCACCAGCGCGCCGGCCAGGGTGGCCATGGCCCGCTCCACCGCCTGCCCGTGCTCCAGCCCCAGCCAGCGCAGCTCCCGGTAGCGGTTCAGGATGTGAATGGCGCTGGCGCTGCCCACCACCACCAGCATGACCGGCATGGCCGCCGAAACGATGGTGAGCTGCGCCCCCAGGGCCGCCATCAGGCCCAGGGTCCACGTGAGGCTCAGCAGCACGGGAACCATGGGCAGCACCAGGGCAGCCAGGCTGCGGAAGGTGGCGTACAGGCTGGCCAGCACCACGGCCACCGCCAACGGGAACAGCACCACCATGTCGCGGCGCACGCTGCGGGTGATGGAGTAGCCCAGGTACGGCTCGCCCACAATGAGCACCCGCTCGGCGACCTGCCCCT
The DNA here is from genome assembly GCA_036563935.1 of Limnochordales bacterium. Lineage (GTDB taxonomy): Bacteria > Bacillota > Limnochordia > Limnochordales > Geochordaceae > DATCLL01. Next base: position 535 of record DATCLL010000083.1, read on the forward strand.
GCTCCTGCGCCTGCCCCTGGAACTCCGCGGCCAGCGCCTGCAGGGCCGGCGCGACCTCCCGGGCGAAGACGTCTTCGAACCCCACGCCCCGCTCCAGCTCCACCAGGATGGCCAGGGCCTGCCCCTCGGGGGCCACCAGGCTGCTGGCCAGCGGGCTTCGGACCAGGCGCGCCCGCCAGCGGGCCACCTCTTCGGGCGTGGCCGGTACCGACTCGGCCGCCGGCTCCACCGCCAACCCCTCCGGCGACCCCATGGCCAGCTGCACGTTGAAGGGCGAGATGACCCGCTGCACCCGGGGCACCTGCTCCAGCTGCGCGGCCAGGCGCCAGGCCCGCTGCAGCAGGGAAACGTCGAAGACGTTCGGCGCCGTCACCACCACCATGACCATGTCCTGGGAACCGAACTCGTCGGCGGCCTGGCGCAGCTGCTGCAGCACCGGGTCGTCCGGGGGAACCATGGTGCGCAGGTCGCTGGAGATGCGCAGCTGCGGCAAAAAGAGCGCAAAGGCCGCCGTGGCGGCCGCCAGAACCCCCAGCACCGCCCGGGGCCGTTTCAGCACCCAGCCGGCCACCCACCCGCTCCACCCCGTCACAGGGCGCTCCCCCCGCCCAGGGCGGCCGCGATCTCGGTGAACCACGCGGGCTCGCCCTCGCCTTCGGGATCCTGCTCCAGCAAAAGCTGCAGGGCAAGACCGTACAGGGCCGCCACAAAGATGCGCCCCAGGGCCTGGGAGGAAAGGCGCCTCCAGGCCCACCGCCCCGGCCAGCCGTGCCGGGCATCCGGGCCAACGGCATCGGACACGTCGCCGCCGGCATCCGCCGGCTGCCACAGCTGCCCGAGCCGCTGGGCCGCCTCCCGGGCCAGCTCCTGGAAGAACGGGCGCAGCTGGCGGCTGGCCGCGGGGTCGTGCAGGGCCAGGGCCAGGCCGTCGAACAGCAGCCGGAACCACCCGGGGTCTTCCCGCAGGCGCTGGCGCATCATGGATACCAGGCCGGGAATCCGCCGCTCCACGGGCTGCTGGGCGAGCCACTGGGCCATGGCCCGCACGTGCTGCTCGGTGGTGCGGCGCATGACCTCGATGAGGAGCTGTTCTTTGGAGCGGAAGTAGTAGTGCAGCTGGCTGAGGGCCACCCCGGCTTCCCGGGCGATCTGGCGCATGGAGACGGCCGCCACCCCGTGGCGGGCCAGGCAGCGGTACGCCGCATCCAGGATGGCCTCGGCCGGGCCGGCCTGGTCGGTAGAGGCTGGCACCGACACCCCGCCCTTCCCTTCCGGCGCCCCGGATGCCCGGGGTCGGTCGGACGACCGACCGATATGGTAGCATGCCGCACGCCGTCCGTCACCCCCCAGCGCTGGCAGGCCGCCCCTCTCGAGGGCAGCTCACCACGCGGTGGAGCCGCCCTCCACCGGCAGCACCGCGCCCGTGATGAAGGAGGCCTCCTGGGATGCCAAAAACAGGATGGCCGCCGCCACCTCGTCGGGGGTTCCCACCCGCCCCAGCGGGCAGGCTCTGGCC
>DATCLL010000084.1:0-1575 GCA_036563935.1 Limnochordales bacterium
GGGCCCGCATCGAGCCCATGGCCGTGGCCGCCAGCGTGGAAGGGGCGCTGGAGCGCATCCTGGCCGAACTGGTGGCCGACGCCCGGCGCGGCCGGCTGCACGTGACGGTGATGGAGGCGGACGCAGGCCCGCTGGCCGACCGGCTGGAGCGGGAGATCGCCGCGGCGGCGAGCCCCGCGGAGCTGTGGCGGGCGCCCTTTTCGCCCGCCATGGGCCTGCACGCCGGGCCCGGCGTGGTGGGGGTCGGGTACTGGCTCGAGCCGCACCCGGGCGAGGCCGTCCGGGCGCGCCCGGGCCCGGCAGGGTGAGCGGGCCCGGGGCCGGCGGCACGGGAAAGGCGGGTGCCGGTCTGGCGCGGGGGAACGGTTGCACGCTGGGATCCGGCCGCAGAGGGCGCCATCGGTGCCGGCAGCCCGCCGAACCCTGAACCGGAAGCAGTTTTACCCTATCCCAGCATGCCCGCGCCCTTCCAAAGGCGAAGGTCCCGTCCTGGCAGGGACAACTGTCCTGAGCGGCAGCGACGAATGTCCCTGCAGGGAGGGCCGGGGGCGTTGGAGCGGCGGGGTGCAGGCGGGGTACGCTTGCGGGGGCAGTCCGGCCGGCCTACCATACGGTCAGGTAGGGATACGGAAGGTGGGCAAAAGGCCGTGCCGTCACGGCTGTCCCGGGTGAGGCGGGTTCTGCTGGGCGGCGCCGGGCTGGCCGCCTGGGCGCTGGCCTGGCCGGGCCGCAGCCTGGCCCACGGCGGACACGAGCACATCCAGCAGCCCCTGCTTTCCCTGACGGACTGGCAGTGGGACCCCCTGGTGCTGCTGGCGGTGGGGGCCGGGGCGCTGCTGGCGGCGAAGGCCAGGCCATGGGCGGACGCTCCCCGGCGGCTGCGCCAGTGGTGGTGGGCGGGTCTTGCGCTGGTGGCGGTGGCCGTGGAATCGCCCCTGGACCGGGGGGCCGACCGGTACCTGTTTTTCCTGCACATGGTGCAGCACATGCTGCTGAGCATGGCGGCCGCGCCGCTTCTGGCCCTGGGCATGCCGGCTGCGGCCTGGCGGTGGCTGCAGCAGCGCCCTGGGGTGGGGGCGCTGGTGGGGTGGCTTTCCTGGCTCCCCGTGGCAACGGGGCTGTACAACGCGGCGCTGGTCGCCTGGCACCTGCCGGGCCCCTACGAGGCGGCCCTGGCCCACGACGCCGTGCACGCCCTGCAGCACGGGATGTTCGTGGGCACCGGCTTTCTGTTCTGGGCGGCCGTGCTCACGCCGGAGAGGCTGGGGCGGCCGGCCGGGGCAGGCATGCGGGCAGCCGCCCTGGTGGCCAGCGCGGTGGTGAACTGGCTGGTGAGCTTCGCCCTGGTGGGGGCGGGCCGCATGATCTACCCCACCTACGCCTCGGCACCCCGGCTTTGGGGGCTTTCCCCGGAAGCGGACATGGCGCTGGGCGCGGGGGTCATGTGGGAGCACGGGAACATGGTCTACGCGCTGGCCCTGCTGCGGCTCATCCGCAGCGAGTGGCTGCGGCCGGCCGCCTCGGCCGAAGGCCAGGCCTGGCAGCCGGCCGCCGGTGATGCCCGGTAGCGTGCCT
>DATCLL010000085.1:0-9268 GCA_036563935.1 Limnochordales bacterium
CACAACTGGATCCAGATGTGGTTATTTGCCCGTCCTCTTGCCCCTTCCTGGGGTCAGTTGCCCTTGTATCCCAGGGACGTTCCGCCCCCGGCGGGCCTTCCCCGCCGGCGCTGCCTGCTCCGCCTCTGCCGCCTGCTCCCCAGGCGCCTGCTCTCCCCGGGCCCACCGCCGGGCCAGCAGGATCTCGCCGGCGTAGTCGTCCTCCTGCTCCACGGGGGACTCGATGATGATGGGCCGCCGCACGAAGGCGGGCTCCCGCAGGAACCGCTGCAAGAGCTCCCCCATCTGCCCCTTGCCCAGCAGGGCGTGGCGGTCCACCTGCTGGCCGCAGCCGGCCTTGGAGTCGTTGAGGTGCACCACCTCCACCCGCTCCCAGAACTCCGGCCGGGTGGCCTCCTCCACAAAGCGCTCCCACCGCCCCGGCTCCATCCACCCCGACGCAAACGCGTGGCAGGTGTCCAGGCAGAACCCCACCCGCTCCCGCTGCTCCACCCGCCCGTGGATCTCCAGCAGCTCCTCCACCCGCCGGCCCAGCTCGCTTCCCTGGCCGGCGGTGTTCTCCAGGAGCAGCCGGCACGGGCCCCGGTAGCGGCGCAGAACCTCGTCCACGGCCTCCACCATGCGCTGCACGCCCAGCCGCTCGCCGTCGCCCATGTGGCGGCCGCAGTGCACCACCAGCCACGGCGTTCCGAACGCCTCGCAGATCTCCAGCTCGTTCACGATGGAGGCCACCGTGGTCTCCCGCAGCGCCGCATCCCCCGTGGAGAGGTTCGTCACGTAGGCCGAGTGGGCCACCGTCACCACCCCCCGCTGCCGGGCCAGCTCCGCCTGGGGTCGCGCCGCCTCCCGGTCCACGGCCTTGATGCGGTGGCTGCGGGGATTCTTGGGAAAGTACTGGAACGCGTTGGCCCCCAGCCGCAGGGCGTTTTCCACCGCCCTGTCGAACCCCCTGGCCGTGCTCAGGTGACACCCGATGACCAGCTCGGCCTGCGGCCCGCTCACCCCGTTTCCCCCTCTTCTTCCTGGTCGTCCTCCTGGTCGTGCTCGTCGCCGTCCCAGGACTCCCCCGGCGCCATCTGGCGCGCTGCGCCCTTCGGGCCGGCTCCGCTGGCGGCCCCGTCGCCGGCCCCCCCACCCTGAGCCGCCCGCTTGCCCCGCCGCCGGCCGCCCCCCGTCCCCGCCTCCGCCCGGGCCGTCACCGCCGCCGCGGCCTGCTCCTGCCCCGCTGCCCCGCCTGCAGCAGCCGTTCCCTTGCCCTTGCGCCCTTCCGCAGCCCGCCCGGCAGCGCCGTTGCCCGCCGCCCGCTGGGCTGTCCTCGGGAAGGGCACGGGAACCGCCTCGATGGAGATGAGGAGGGCCTTGCCCCAGTTGGTCAGCTCCACGTGGCGGGCCTCCCACTGGGCCTCAAAGCGGCGGCGGTTGCGGAAGAAGACCACCACCAGCCCCGCCCGGCACAGCGCCATGAGGGCCTCGAGGACCTGCTCGGCGCTGTGGCCCTTGCCCACCAGCTCCCGCTGCAAAAGCCGCCACGGCCTGGCCTGCACCAGCCGCCCCGCCACCTCCCGGGCCAGCTGGTACACCTCCGGCGCCAGGCCCGCACGCATCTGCTCCAGCGTGGCCTTGGCCAGGCCCCGCACCTGCCGGCCCAGGGGCACGGGGCACAGGCTCACCTCCGCCTCGTCCCGGGCCACCAGGTGCTGGTGGCGCACCAGGTACGGCCCCTCCTGCACCCAGGGCAGCCACACCTTCTCGGGGATCTCTTCCCGGGAACTCTCCCTTGCCACCCGCTCTGCCTCCGTCCAACCACGCCGGCGGGGGCCCGGCCCGCCTGCCGCCTGGGCCCTGCATTCGGCCCGAGCCGGCCGGCTTCCTGGCCTGTGCGGCGGCGCCCCGGCCGGGCGGGCGTGGTAAGCTGTAGCCGGCAGTAGCTCACGCCGCCCGCCGGGGAGGGGTTCCATGGAGGAGAGGCTGTGCGTTATCGTGGCCGCCGACGAGCTGGGCAGGGCCGCGCCGCCCGATGGCGGCCCTCCCGCCGGCCTGCCCCAGGCCCTGGCGGAGCTGGCCCGCTTCGGCTGCCAGGTCTGGTGGGCCGGCCCGGAGCCGCCCGGCTTATCCCCCCTGGTGGAGGACCCGGCCCTGCGCCCGTGGGTTCAGCAGGGCCGGCTCCGGCAGGCGCCCAGCCTGGACGAGGCGGCCCGGGCCTGCCGGGCTGGCGGCCGGGAGGTGCTGGTGGTGGGGGGGCGCCCGTCTGGGTCCATCCGGTGGGCCAACCGCCACCGCTTCACCTCGGCCCTGGTGGCGGTCCTGGAGGGCGGCGACGAGGAGCTGCCGGCCGACGTGGAGGAGATCCCCGACTTCGTGGTGGGCTCGGTGGACGAGCTGCCGGCGCTGGTCTTCCGCATGGAGCGGGAGCAGGGCGACTTCGAGGGCACCGAATGACCACGCTCCACCCGCCGCCGGCCGTGCGGCGGCGCGGCGGTGCAGGCCCGTACGCGACAGGGGCCCGGCACGCAGCCGGGCCCCTGCTTATCCGGGAGCTCCCGGGTGGCCCTGCCGCCTCAGGCGGCCTTCACCGGACCCCCATGGCTCCCGGGCCCGGGCAGAAGCCACCGCCCATGCGGCCGCCTCTCCCCATGCCGGCCCGACCGCTCCAGGGGCCGCCGGGCATGTGGCCACCCCAAGCCCCCCACGGAAGGCCCTCGAGCTTCTGGCGCTGCTCCGCCGTCAGCACCGAGCGGATGCGCAGGTGCGTTTGCACCCGGGCGCTGTCCAGCTGGGTGCGCAGCTGCCCGATCTCCTGCACGAGGGCCCGGATCCTGGCCTCATCCGGCTCCGCCCCCCGGAGGGCCAGGTTCAGCTCCTGCCGCTTGCGGAACAGTTCCGTGCGCAGGGGTAGCTGTTCCTCCTGGGCCTGCAGCTGGATGCGCCGGATCTCCTGAAGCTGCTGGTCGGTGAGCCCCAGCTCCTGGACGAAGGCCGCCCATCCCCTCGGCCCCTGCCAGGTGGCCCGTGGCCCCTGGGCCGCCGCGGGGCTGTCGGAGCGGTTCTCCTGCTGGGCTGCCAGAGCCGCCGGCCCCACGGCCACCGGGCCCACCGCCACGGCCACGCCCAGGGCCAGTGCCGCCAGCCGGGCCCACCGCCGGCTCATCGCGACGGTCATCGTGCATCCCCCCAACCAGGCTCGCAATTGCGTCGGCTCCTTCAGTGTGGCACAGCCACCTGAAGCGGCCATGAAGGAATTGTGAAGATTTGCGGTACCCCGCCGCCCCCGGCGCCGCTCCGCCGCCCTGGAGCCCGGCTCGGCCCTCAGCCTGTCAAAGGTCGCCCAGCAGCCGCACCCGCACCCGCTCCCCCGCCGCCAGGCTCTCCAGCTCGGGCGGCACGAACATCAAGCCCCCCGCCTCGGCCAGGGAACGCACCGACGCCGACGACTGCCAGCGCACCGGCTGCACCCGAAGCTCGCCTGCCTCATCTACCCACACCCGCACCCGCACCAGCCGCAGCCGCCCGGCCCGCATTCGCAGCGGCTCGGCCAGGACGGCCGCGCACTCCGGCGCCGCCCATGCCCGGCCCAGCCAGGCCGCCATCAAGGGGCGCACGAACAGCTCGCACGCCACGAAGGCGCCCCCGGGCGTGCCGGGCAGCCCCACCACCGCGCGGCCCTCCCAGACCCCGAAGGCAAAGGGCCTGCCCGGGCGGATGGCCACCCGGTGCACCAGCCAGCGCACCCCCAGTTCCTGCAGCACGGGCCGCACCAGGTCCCGCAGCCCCACGCTCATGCCGCCGGTGAAGACCAGCAGGTCCGCCTCCTGGGCCATGGCACGGGCGACCCGGGCCAGCTCCTGGGGCTGGTCGGGAACGATGCCCCACAGCCGCGCCTGGCCCCCCCACCGCCGTACCTGCTCGGCCACGGCGTACGCGTTGCTGTTGCGCACCTGGCCCGGACGAAGCTCGCTGACCTCGGCCCCCACCACCTCGTCCCCCGTGGCGGCTACGACCACCACCGGCCTGCGCCGCACCAGGGGGCGCACGACCCCCAGGGAGGCCAGGAGCGCCAGCTGACCGGGCCCCAGGAGGGTTCCCGGGGCCAGCACCCGCTCGCCCTGCGCGGCGTCCTCCCCAGCCGGGAAGACATAGGATCCCGGGGCAACCGCCATGCGCACCCGGATCCCGTCCCCCTCCAGGTCAGCCATCTCCTGGGGGACCACCGCGTCGGCACCTTCGGGCAGGGGCACCCCTGTCATGATGCGCAGGCACTGGCCGGGTCCCAGGCCGCCCGGCGGCGCCTCGCCCGCCACCGCCGTGCCCACCAGGCGCAGGACCACCGGATGGTGCTGGCCGGCCCCCTGCACGTCCCCGGAGCGCACGGCAAAGCCGTCCATGGCGGCTCGGGCGTAGGGGGGAACGGGCCGCGCGGCCACCACCTCCTGGGCCAGCACCCGCCCGCCTGCCAGCTCCAGCTCCACCTGCTCGTCCCCCAGCGGCCGCAGCTGGGCCACGGCCCCCAGGACCCGGGCCAGGGCTTCCTCGTAGGAGCACAGGCCCTCCAGGCCCACCTCAGGGGGCCCTCCCGGAGCAGCCTCCCTCGCCTGCGGCGGCATGCCCGCCGGGGGGTTCACCGGCCATCGCCGCCCGCCACCCGGACCTCCTCCTGCATCCACTGCAGGTAGGCCGGGTTCAGCGCGTGCAGCGGCACCGCGGAAATGGCGGGAACCGTGTAGCTGTGCAGCTCCCGGATGGCCTGCATGAGCGGCTCCACCGCCTGCGCGGTGGTCTTCAGCAGCAGAAGCGCCTCGGAGTCCTCCTGCAGGCGGCCCTGCCACCAGTAGTAGGAGGTGACGCCCCCCAGGATGTTGGCGCAGGCCGCCAGGCGCCGTTCCACCACCGTGCGGCCGATCCGCCGGGCCTCCTCCTCGTCCCGGCAGGTGGAGTAAACCAGGTACCCCTGCGCGGCCGGCTGCGGCTGCGCGGGGCGCTGCCGCTCGATGTCCGCCCGCATGGCTCGTGCCGCCTCCCCTCCGGTTGTTGAGCAGTGGCTGCCCGTGGGGTTCGACGGAGCGATGGCCCCATCCCTGGCCGGCAGGGCGGTTCCTTGACGGCCTGTCAGCGCGATGGTTACTCTATCCCCTGCGCAGACATGTTTTTCTTGTGAAGGGAGCGAGCACGGATGCCTGAGGCCCTCACGCCCCGCCAGTTCGCCTCCATCCGGCAGCTGGACGGCATTTCCCAGCGCACCATGGAGGAGCACTACAAGCTTTACCAGGGCTACGTCAACAAGTACAACGAGATCATGCGCAAGCTGGCCGAGCTGCCCGAGGACGAGCTGAAGGCGGCCAACCAGACGTACAGCCTCATCCGGGCCCTGAAGGTGGAGCTGAGCTTCGCCATCGGCGGCATCAAGAACCACGAGATCTACTTCGATATCCTGGGCGGTTCCGGCGGCCGGCCCTCCGGGGCCCTTCTGGCCCAGATCGAGAAGGACTTCGGCAGCTACGACCGCTGGGTGGCCGACCTGAAGGCCACGGGGATCGCCGCCCGGGGGTGGGTGTGGCTGGCCTGGGACCACGAGCGCCGCTACCTCTTCAACTACCTGGGCGACGCGCAGAACACCTACCCCATCTGGGGCGCCACGCCCGTGCTGGCCCTGGACACCTACGAGCACGCCTACTTCATCGACTACGGCGTAAACCGCGGCGCCTACATCGACGCCTTCCTGCGCAACCTGGACTGGAGCAAGGTGGAGCAGCGCTTCCAGCAGGCCACGGCCCGCTGAGCGCCGCCACCACCCGGCCACGGGGCGGGGCCGGCCTCCGCAAGGGGGCCGGCCCCGCCGCGCCATCCCCCGCCCTGCCCCGAGCATAGCCCCGCCGGAGCAGCACCGGATGCTGCCGGCACCGTACCTATGGGTGACTGGAGGGCGTTCCAGCCCCTGGAGGTCAGACGCCGAGGAAGGAGATTTCCAGCGCGCCTGGAAGCTATCCTCGGCGGCGGCGCACCCGCTGGAAGCGTCACCCGTCGCCGGCACCCGCCGGCGAATTGGCCGAACCCTGGCAGGAGATACTCCCTGCCGCAACTTTCGGGCTCCGCAGTCAGGCATGGCGAGGCGTGGGGGTGTTGTCAGGCTTGCACGGGGCAAAGTGGGCTTGCTGGCGCATGGGGACCGCCTGCGGCATGGGCCGGCGCCTGCTGCGGGCGCTGGCCGCGGCGCTGGCTGCCGTGGTGGGGCTGGGCAGCGGCGTGGGGGTCGGGCTTCTGGGCGCAAACCGCCATCCCGCCCAGGCATCCACCCCGGCCGTGCTGCAGGCGCAGGCGGAGGAGCTGCCCTCCTGGGTGCAGCCGCTGCTCAAGGGGCCTGCCCCCCGCCTCTACCAGAAAGGTCCCCGGGTGCTGGCCATGCAGAGGCTTTTGCACGCGCAGGGCTACACCGTTCCCCTGGACGCACGCTTTCAGACCAGCACCCGCAGGGCCCTTCAGGCCTTCCAGCGGCGGGTGGGGCTGCCCGCGGACGGCACCGTGGGGCCGCAGACCGTGCAGGCCCTGGTGCGCTGGAGCTGGTGGTACCCGGTGCGGCCGGGCGACACCCTGGCCGAGATTGCGCGGCTGTACGACACCAACGTGGCCACCCTGCGCCGCCTGAACGGCCTGTCCGGCTCGCTGCTGGTGCCCGGCACGAGGCTTTTGGTGCCCCGCGCCGGCACCGGCGGAAGCGACCAGCAGTGGGGCCGCTACGTGGCCCGGCCGGGCGACACCTTGTGGTCCATCGCCCGGCGCTTCGCGGTGGACGTGGAGGACCTGCGCCGCTTCAACGGGCTGGTGCAGCCCGAAAGCCTGGTGGCGGGGCAGATGCTGTGGCTGCCCCTGCCGGTGCCCGCCCCGGCCCGCCGCCCGGCGGCGCCGCAGCAGCCGGCACGGCAGCCTTCCCGCGCCCGGCAGGAGCGCTCGGCCCTGCTGGCGTGGCCCGTGCGGGGCGAGGTGACCTCCGGGTTCGGCTGGCGGGATTCACCCTTTGGCGGGGACAGGGAGTTCCACGAGGGCATTGACATCGCAGTACCCCCGGGCACCCCGGTGCGGGCGGCAGCGGACGGCGTGGTGGTGCAGGCCGGCTGGATGGGCAGCTTCGGCTACGGGGTGGTGCTGCGCCACGCAGGCGGCATGGAAACCCTGTACGGCCACAACCGCAGGGTGAACGTGCGCCCCGGCCAGACGGTGCGGCGGGGCCAGGTCATCGCCTACTCGGGCTCCACGGGCCGCTCCACGGGGCCCCACCTGGACTTCCGGGTGCGGGTCAACGGCCGCACCGTCGACCCGCTCACCCTGCTTGCCCCGTGACGGGCAGGGCGGCAGCCCGCCGGGCAGCCACGTACTCGGCCAGGCGCGGCATGGCTTCCTGCAGCACCTCCATGGAGCTGGCGTAGGAGATGCGCACGTGGCCCTCGCCCCGGGGGCCGAAGTCCACCCCCGGCACCAGGGCCACCCCGGTGCGCTCCAGGAGGTCGAAGGCCAGCCGGTAGCAGTCCATGCCCAGGCCGCTCACGTCCACCCAGGCGTAAAACGCCCCGCAGGGCCGCACCGCCAGGCGCAGCCCGGCCCGGGGGATGGCTTCCAGCAAAAAGCGCCGCCGCCGGTCGTACTCGGCCGCCATCTCCCGACGGTACCGCTCGCCGTGTTCCAGGGCCGCCAGGGCCGCCCACTGGCTCACCGAGGGCGGGGAGATGAGGAAGTTCTGCTGGATCTTCTGGAGCGTGCGCACCAGCTCCCGGGGCACCACGCACCAGCCCAGCCGCCAGCCGGTCATCGCGTAGCGCTTGGAAAACCCGTCCACCACGATGGCCCGGGGCGAGCAGGCCAGGGCCGTGCGCTCCTCGCCCTCGTACACCAGCCCGTGGTAGATCTCGTCGGAAACCAGCCACAGTCCGTGCCGGTCGGCCAGGCAGGCCAGCTCCGCCAGCTCCGCCGGCGGAATCAGCGCGCCGGTGGGGTTGGCGGGGGAGTTGAGGAACACCATCCGCGTCCTTGGCGAAAGGGCCTGCCGCACCGCTTCGGCCCGAAGGTAGCCGGCGGTGGCATCGGCCCGTACCGGCACCGCGTCGGCTGCGGCCACGAAGTTGCCGTAGCAGGCGTAGCCCGGGTCGGGCACCACCGCCTCGTCGCCGTCGTCCAGCAGGGCCAGGGCGATCATGGCCATGGCCTGGGAGGTGCCGGCGGTGACCACCACCTGGTCGGGGTGAACCTCCACGCCGTAGCGGTCCTGGTAGTAGCGGGCGATGGCCTCCCTCAGCGGGGGGATCCCCAGGCTGGCCGTATAGTGGGTGTGGCCGTCCCGCATGGCCCGGGCCGCCGCCTCCAGCACCGGCTCGGGCGTGGGGAAGTTGGGCTCGCCTGCAGCCAGGTGCCAGACGGGCCTGCCCGCCCGCTCCATCTCCTGCGCCCGCTCCAGAACGTCCATGACGATGAAGGGCTGCACCGCCTGTGCCCTGCGGGATGCCACCGCTACCGGCCCCCCGTATGCGGGCTCCGCCCCGGAAGCCCGTTTCCGTGTGGGTTCCTTGTATGGTGTATATACGGAGGCGGGAAATTCGCTATCGCCGGGAGAGTTCCTCTTGCGGCCCCCGTGCCCGGAAGGGCTCCACCTGCGGCGGCGCCGGCGGGTGGCCGGCCCGCCAGGCCCGCACCAGGGGCCAGATGGCCCGCAGCCACCGGTCACCCGAGGCCAGGCTGGCCACCAGGGAGCCCAGCGCGGCGGCCTTGGGGTCGCTCAGGTACACCGCGGCAAGCCCCGCCACTACCAGGCGGTGGAAGGCCGGCCTGGGCAGGGCACACGCCAGGGCCAGGCAGCGCCGGTACAGCGCGCCCACGCGGGCCTGAGCCCGCCCGGCGGCCCGGTAGCAGGAGGCGAAGTTCAGCTCCCGGGCGGCGGCGTCCTCGTGCTGGTCGATGAGGTAGTCCAGGAGGATGTGCAGCGAGGCCACCCAGGGGAAGTAGGCGTGCCAGATGGCCAGCACCTCGGCGGGTTCGGGGCCGCGGGCGCCGGCCGCGCAGACCGCGAAGACGGGCAGGGTGGAACCGCAGGCGGCCGCCAGCTCCCACCAGGCCAGACTGCCAGGCGCCTGCCCGAAGCGGCGGTCAAACCAGCCGGCGAGAAGGCGCCGGCGCACTCCGGGCCGGGCGTGCTTGCGTGCCTGCATGCCCGCGTACAGGGCCGCCATCCGGGCGTTGAGTTCCCCGATGCGGGCATACCCCGGCAGCTCGCCGCAGCAGCGCTGGCAGC
>DATCLL010000086.1:0-3381 GCA_036563935.1 Limnochordales bacterium
CGCCACCAGCACCCCGTCCCGGCGAACGCCCGTGCGCAACGTGCACCGGCAGTTGACGCTGCGGATGGTGCGGAAGCACTCCGGCATGCTCAGCACCAGCCGAACCGGCCGCCCCACCGCCACGGCCAGCGCGCAGGCCAGGGGCTCCACCTTGGGATACCCCTTGCCCCCGTAGGCGCCGCCCACGTGGGGAACGATGACCCGCACGTCCCGGGGGTCCATCCGGAACTGCTCGGCCAGCGCGGCCCGCAGGTGGAAGGGGTGCTGCGCGGAGGTCCACACCGTCAGCCCTCGCTCCGACGGCACGGCCACCACCGCAAAGGGCTCCAGGAACAGGTGGTACTGCATGGGAAACTCAAAGGTGTCTTCCACCACCAGGTCCGCCTCGGCCATGGCCCGTTCCGGCTCGCCCCGCACCAGCTCCGTGCGGTGCACCACGTTGGTTCCCGGCACCGGCCGAACCCACGGCACCACCGGCTGCACGGTCTCGTGCACCAGGGGAGCCTGCGGCGCCAGCGCGGCCTCGAGGTTGTCCGCCGCCGGCAGCACCTCCAGGTCCAGCTCCACCCGGGAGGCCGCCTCCTGCGCGGCCCACTCGTCCTCCGCCAGCACTGCCGCCACCGGCTCGCCCTCGTACCGCACCTCGCCGTCGGCCAGCACCGGCTGGTCCTTCACCTGGTGGCCGAAGCGCAGCTCGAAGCGCCCCAGCCGCCGCAGGTCTTCGGCGGTCAGGACGGCCACCACGCCGGGAACGGCCTGCGCCTCGCTGCGCCGGACCCCCCGCAGCCGGGCCCGGGGCACGGGGCTTCGCACCAGCCGCACCGCCAGCGCCCCCGGCACCCGCACGTCCACCGTGTAGACGGCCTTGCCGGTGACCTTCTCGGCGCCGTCCAGGCGCGCCAGCGGCGTGCCCACCCACGCCTGCCCTTGCGTCACGGCTGCTGCCCCCCCGTCTGCATGGATTGCGGCGCCGGCAAGCCCAGCAGCCCGGCGGCGTTCTGCCACAGGATGCGCTCCCGGTCGGCGCCCGGCGCCACCACCCGGCGGATGCGTTGCGGCCCCTCAGGGTCCCGCATCGCGAAGGGGTAGTCGGTGCCGAACACCAGCCGCTTCGGCCCGGGCCACACCAGCCCGAAGCGCAGGATGTCGTCGTCGAAGCAGACGGTGTCCAGGTAGACGTCCTCCCACCACTGCTCCGGCGGGCCCGCGGGCCCGCCCCGCAGCTCGTCGTACGCCACCGCGCCCCGCTGCCATCGGCCCCGCAGGAAGGGAACCGCGCCCCCCAGGTGGGTGAAGTACCAGCGCAGGCCCCGCAGGCGCCGGAACGTTCCCGAAAACAGAAGGCGCGCGGCCGCCAGCGCGTTCTCGAAGGGGAAGCCCACCAGGTTGTCCAGGTGGTAGCTGCCCAGCCGGGGCTCCCCAGGCGTGCGCACCGGGTGCACCATCACCAGCACGCCCAGGGAACGGGCGGCCTCCAGCACCGGCGCCAGCGCGGGGTCGTCGGGCGGGCGGCCCGCCACGTGCGAGCCCCAGAACACGGCCCGCATGCCCAGCTGCTCCACGGCCCGTTCCAGCTCCCGCACCGCCGCCGGCGGGTCCTGCAGGGGCAGGCTGGCCACCGGCACCAGCCGGCCCGGGCAAGCCCTGGCCATCTCCGCCAGCCCGTCGTTTACCACCCGGGCCAGGGCAGCCGCCTCCTGGGGCGGGGCCCAGTACAGCCCCGGCGTCGTGAGGGAGACGCACTGGACATCCACGCCCCACCGGTCCATGTCCTGCAGCCGGGCCTGAAGGTCGTAAAAGCCGGGGGGAACGGGCGAAAGGCCGCCCGCCTCCTGCCAGTACCACCGCCCGTCGGAACCGCGCACCGGCCGCCGGGGGGCCCGGTCCCCCAGGCGGGCCAGGAACTCCAGGTACCCCTCAGGGTAGGCGTGCGTGTGCAGGTCGATGACCATGCCCTCTCCCCCTGCCCACCGCCAGGGCCCGCCGGCGGGGCGCCGGCGGGGCCGTGCTCTCCCGCACCACCAGTTCGGGCTGCAGAACCACCCGCTCGGCCACGCACCCCTGCCCTGCGCCGCCCGTGATGCGGGCGATGAGCAGTTCCGCGGCCCGGGCCCCCATCTGGCTCATGGGCACCCGCACCGTGGTCAGCGCGGGGCTCACCTCCGCGGCCAGCGGGATGTCGTTGTAGCCCACCACCGACAGGTCCGCAGGCACCCGAAGGCCGTGTTCCCTGGCCGCGGAGATGGCGCCCAGGGCGGCCAGGTCGTTGGCGGCCACCAGGGCGGTGGGACGTTCGGGAAGCTGGAGCAGCTGACGCATGGCCTGGTAACCCGCCTGGCGGTTGTAGTCGCCCTGCACCACCCACTCCGGGCGCAGAAGCCCGTGCCGCTGCATCACTTCCTCGAAGGTTCTGCGGCGCTGGTGCGCGGTGCTGACCTGTGGCGGGCCTGCGATGTGGGCGATGTGCCGGTGGCCCAGGTCGAGCAGGTGTTCCACGGCCAGGCGCATCCCGGCCGCCTCGTCCAGACTCACGCTGGGCACCTGGGCCAGCTCGCACAGGCGGTTGACCAGCACGATGGCATATCCTTCCCGCCACAGCCGCTGCACGATGGGATCCTCCCGGTGGCTGGTGGCGATGAGCATCCCGTCGATCTGCCGGCCCATGAGGATGTGCAGGTAGGCCTCCGCCTTCTCCGGCCGCTCGTCGGTGTTGCACACGATGACGTGAAAGCCCCAGGCGCCTGCCACGTCCTCCACGCCCCGCAGCATCACGGCGAAGAAGGGGTTGGCAATGTCCGGCACCATGAGGCCCAGCAGGTGGGTGCGCTGCGCCTTCAGGCTACGGGCCACCCGGTTGGGATGGTAGTTGGTCGCCTCGATGGCCTGCAGGATCCGCCGGCGCGTCGCCTCGGAGATGCGCAGGTTGGGATCGTTGCGCAATGCCCGGGAGATGGTGGAGGGGTGCACCCCCGCCAGCCGGGCCACCTCCTTCAGCGTTGCCACCCGCCTGCCAGCCCCTTTTCCGTGTGCCATGGCCGGCCTGCCAGGCAGGCCGGCGTGGTGCAACCGCTTGGACGGCTTTCAGGCCGAACCCGGGCCCATGGGAGGCTTGCGCGCTGCCGCAGCTGCATGGGCGCCCGCCGGGGTGGCCGTCACTCAATCGTTTGTGTGCGCAACCCCACGTCGACCGGCGCCGTCTTGTTCCACGCCCGTGGGCCCGTTCCTGCCGGGCCGCCAGGGAGGAAGTCGCCTCCCGGGACCGAATCACCGCCCGGCAAGCCACCCTGCCGCCCACTTTGGCCCGGGTCCCGGCTGCTCGGGCCGCCGGGCGGCGTCCCGGAAAGGAACGGCCATGGCCATGGCTGCGGACGGCAGCGTCGG
>DATCLL010000087.1:0-25225 GCA_036563935.1 Limnochordales bacterium
GTTCACCGCCAACTCCATGAACTGCCTGTCGGAGGCGCTGGGCATCGCCCTGCCCGGCAACGGGACCGCGCTGGCCCGCTCCGCGGAGCGGGAGGAGCTGGCCCGCTGGGCAGGCCGGCGCATCGTGGAGCTAGTGGAGCAGGACATCAAGCCCCTGGACATCATCGACGAACGCACGCTGGACAACGCCTTCGCCCTGGACCTGGCCATGGGCGGCTCCACCAACACCGTGCTGCACACCCTGGCCCTGGCCCACGAGGCCGGCGTTTCCTATCCCCTGCAGCGCCTCAACGAGCTGGCCGAGCGGGTGCCCCACCTGTGCAAGGTGAGCCCCGCCTCCCACTGGCACATGGAGGACGTCCACCGGGCCGGCGGCATCCCGGCCATTCTCAAGGAACTCTCCCGCCTGCCGGGGGTGCTCCACCTGGACCGGCCTACGGTGAGCGGCCGAACCCTGGGCGAGCTCATCCGGGAGGCGGAGATCCGGGATCCCGAGGTGATCCGGCCCATCGAGCGGGCCTACAGCCCCCGGGGCGGCCTGGCCGTGCTGTTCGGCAACCTGGCTCCGCAGGGCGCCCTCATCAAGACCGGGGCGGTGGAGCCGGGGCTGGAGTTCCACGAGGGGCCGGCGGTGGTGTTCGAAAGCGAGCAGGAGTGCCTGGAGGGGCTGCGGGCCGGCCGGGTCAAGCCGGGCGACGTGGTGGTCATCCGCTACGAGGGCCCCAAGGGCGGGCCCGGCATGCCGGAGATGCTGGCGCCCACCTCCCTGCTGGTGGGCATGGGGCTGGGCACCCAGGTGGCCCTGGTCACCGACGGCCGGTTCTCGGGGGGCACCCGGGGGTTCTGCGTGGGCCACGTCTCCCCCGAGGCTGCGGAAGGGGGGCCCATCGCGCTGGTGCGGGAGGGGGACCGCATCCGCATCGACCTGCGCCAGCGCTCCATCGAGCTTCTGGTGCCGCAGCGGGAGCTGGAGGCCCGCCGGCAGGCCTGGCAGCCGCCCAAACCCCGCTACGAGCGGGGCTGGCTGGCCCGCTACAGCCGCTTCGTCACCTCGGCCAGCACCGGCGCCGTGCTGATGGTGTGAGCCTTGCTGGGGCTTCACCTGTACGCGGTGACGGGGATGCCCCGGGTTCGTCCGGGTGACGACCTGGCCGAGCTGGTGGCCGCTGCCCTGCGCCAGCTGGGGCTGCAGCTGCAGCTGGGCGACGTGCTGGTGGTGGCCCACAAGGTGGTCTCCAAGGCGGAGGGGCGCCTGGTGGACCTGCGGCAGGTGCGTCCCTCCCCGCAGGCCCAGGAGCTGGCGAGCCGCTCCGGCAAGGACCCGCGGTTGTGCGAGCTCATCCTGCAGGAATCCCGGGCCATCCTGCGGGTTCGGCCCGGGCTCATCGTGGCCGAGCACCGGCTGGGGTTCGTGTGCGCCAACGCCGGCATCGACCGCTCCAACGTGGCGGGAGCGGAGCCCGTGGTGGCCCTTCTGCCGGAGGATCCCGACGCCAGCGCCAGGCGGCTGCGCTACGGCCTGTACTGCAAGACGGGGGTGGCGCCGGCCGTGGTGGTGTGCGACAGCCACGGCCGGCCCTTCCGCCGGGGCGCCGTGGGCGTCAGCATCGGCGTGGCCGGGCTGTTCCCCTTGCTGTCCGAATCCGGCCGGGAGGACCTGTACGGGTACGTGCTGCAGCACACCGAGGAGGCCGTGGCCGACGAGCTGGCCTCGGCGGCCACCCTGCTCATGGGCCAGTCGGCGGAGGGCGTGCCGGCGGTGCTGGTGCGGGGGCTGCTGGAGGTTCGGGACGCGGTGCGGGCCTGGGGCCACCCCGAGGCGGCCGCCGGGGCCCTTTTGCGGCCGCCCGAGGAGGACCTGTTCCGCTGAGGGCCCGCTACGGCTTGTCGGCGCCCGGCCCGGCAGGCGGCTGCAGGCCGGCGGGCGGCTGCGCCTCGCCTGGCGGCGGCAGGGGTTCCCAGCGCACGGCAAAGCGGTGGTTGCGAGCGCACCAGGGGCACACCTCCAGGGGGGCGGCCACCTTCAGCCAGTCCAGGCGCTGCGGCCCCCGCCGGCCCGCCACCTCCAGCTTCACCACCGCGTCGGTGGCCACCGCCCGGCCGCACACCTGGCAGCGGCGCAACGTCTTGCGGCTCACGGGATCTCCAGCACCAGCTTGCCGAAGAACCGGCGCTCCTCCATGATGCGGTGGGCCTGGGCGGCCTGCTCCAGGGGCAGCACCCGGTCCACCACCGGCCGCAGGGCCCCGGATTCCACGAAGGGGAGAAGCTCCCACAGCTCTCCCTTGCTTCCCATGTAGGAGCCCAGGATGCGCAGCTGCCTGGCGAAGACCAGCCGGATGTCGGTGAGCCCCTCCGCCCCTGTGGTGGCCCCGCAGGTGACCAGCCGCCCCCCGTGGGTGAGGCTGCGCAGGCTTTTTTCCCACGTGGCCTGGCCCACGTGCTCCACCACCACGTCCACCCCCCTCCGCCCGGTGAGCCGGCGCACCTCCTCGTCCACCGCCTGCTCGTGGTGGTTCAGCACCACCTCTGCGCCCAGGCTCCGGGCCTGCTCCAGCTTGTCGCGGCTTCCCACGGTGGCGAAGACCCGGGCCCCCAGCAGCCGGGCGATTTGCACCGCGGCGGTGCCCACGCCGCTTCCTGCCCCCCAGACCAGGACCGTCTCCCCCGGGCGCACCCCGGCCAGGCGGGTGAGCATGTGCCAGGCCGTCAGGAAGGTGAGGGGAAAGGCGGCCGCGGCGGCAAAGTCCAGCCGCTGAGGCATGGGCAGCAGGTTGGCTGCCGGGACCACCACGTACTGCGCGTACCCCCCGTCCAGGCGGCTTCCCAGGATGTGGTAGTCGGGGCAGAGGTTGTCCTGGCCCGACAGGCACATGCGGCACCGGCCGCAGCTGATGCCGGGGTTCACCACCACCTTCTGCCCCCGCTCCACCCCCTGCACGCCCTCCCCCACCGCATCCACCTCGCCGGCCACGTCGGCTCCCGGGATGCGGGGCAGGGGGACGGCCCTGCGGCCGGGCAGGCCCCGCCGGTTCCACAGGTCCAAGTGATTGAGGGCGCAGGCCCGCACCCGGATCCGCACCCACCCGGGTGGCGGCTGCGGCACCGCAACCTGCTCCACCTGGAGCACCTCGGGCCCCCCGTGCTGGTGGAACCGCACGCACTGCATGCTGTCCGCCATGAGCCGGCCTCCTTCCGGTCCGTTTGCCAGGAACCATCTTCGCCAGGGCGAACCAGCCTCCCGGGCCTGGTGGACCGAAGGAGGTGGCCGGATGCCCGCCCTGGCAAGCCGCACGGGCCTGGTCAGCGGGGAGGGCGCTTTCGAGGTTCTGGCGCAGGTGAAGCAGCTGGAAGCCCGGGGCCGGCGGGTCTTCAACTTCGCCATCGGCGAGCCCGACTTTCCCACGCCGCAGCCCATCCGGCAGGCTGCCATCGCCGCCATCGAGGCAGGGCACACCCGCTACAGCCCGTCGGCCGGGCTGTGGGAGCTGCGGGAAGCGGTGGCCCATGCGGCGGGCCGCCAGAGGGGGACCGTCTTCACCCCCGAGCAGGTGGTCATCGCGCCGGGCGCCAAGCCCCTCATCTACCACTCCCTCTTCTGCTGCGTGGAGCCCGGCTACGAGGTCTTGTACCCCAACCCGGGCTTCTGCACCTACGAGACCGCCATCCGCATGGCCGGCGCCGTGCCCGTGCCGTACGCCCTGCGGGAAGAGGACGGCTTTCAGGTGGATCCGGAGCGGCTGGCGGCGCTGGTGGGGCCGCGCACCCGCATGCTCATCCTCAACACACCCCACAACCCCACGGGCTCGGTGCTGGACCGGGAGGTGCTGGAGGCCATCGCCCGCCTGGCCCGCCGCCACGACCTGTGGGTGCTGGTGGACGAGATCTACGCCCGCATCGTCTTCGACGGGGAGTTCTGCAGCCTGGCCTGCCTTCCCGGCATGGCGCAGCGCCTGGTGCTGGTGGACGGCTTCTCCAAGACCTACTCCATGACCGGCTGGCGCCTGGGCTTCGGCATCATGCCGGCGCCCCTGGCCGAGGCGGTGGCCCGCATGGTGACCAACGTGGAGTCCTGCACCGCCACCTTCACCCAGCTGGCCGGGCTGGCCGCCCTGCAGGGCAGCCAGGAGGCGTGCGCCCGCATGGTGGAGGAATTCCGGGCCCGCCGGGAGATGGTGGTGCAGGAGCTGAACCGGGTGCCGGGCGTGCGGGTGCGGCCGCCCCGGGGGGCGTTTTACGCCTACGCCAACGTGACCGAGGCGTGCCGCCGCAAGGGGGTGCGCACCGCCGACGAGCTGGCCCGGCGGCTTTTGGAGGAGGCGGGGGTGGCCGTGCTGCCCCGCTCCGCCTTCGGCAGCCCGCTGCCCGGGGAGCAGGAGCAGTACGTGCGCCTGTCCTTCGCAGCCTCCCGGGAACAGCTGCACGAGGGCATCGGGCGCTTCAGGGCCTGGATGGAGGAGGGGGGAGCGCCGTGATTTTCCTGCGGGAACAGGACGTGGCGCAGCTGGTGGGGGTCCGGGATGCCATTGAGGCGGTGGAGCAGGCCCTGGTGCTGGCGGCCCGGGGGGAGGCCACCAACCGCCCCCGGGAGCGGGTGGGCGGTCCCGGGCGGCCGTGGCTGCACATCATGCCGGGGGCCGTGTGGGCGTGGGGCGTTCTGGGGTTCAAGGCGTACGTGACGGGGCCCGCCGGAGCCCGCTTCATGGTCTTCGTGTTCGATGCCGCCCAGGGAACGCCCCTGGCCGCCATCGAGGCCAACCACCTGGGGCGGCTGCGCACGGGCGCGGCCAGCGCCGTGGCCAGCCGCTACATGGCCCGGCCCGACAGCCAGAGCATGGTGCTCATCGGCGCAGGCCACCAGGCCGAGACCCAGCTGGAGGCGGTGGCGTCGGTTCTGCCCCTGCGGAGGGTGTGGGTGGCTTCCCGGAACCCCGAAAGGGCTCGGGAGTTCTGCCGCCGCATGGCCGGACGGGTGCCCCAGGTGCAGCTGGAGGTGGCCGAGGGGGACCAGCTGCGCCGGGCCGTGGAACAGGCCGACGTGGTGACCACCATCACCACCTCCCGCACCCCGGTGCTGTCAGGCGAGTGGCTTCGGCCGGGAACCCACATCAACGCGGCCGGCTCCAACCACGCCGCCCGCCAGGAGCTGGACGTGGCCTGCGTGCTGCGGGCAGCCCGGGTGGTGGTGGACGACCTGGAGCAGGCCCGGAGGGAGTGCGGCGACCTGCTGGCCGCGGAGCCCCAGGGGTTCGGGTGGACGAAGGTGGTGGAGCTGGCCCAGGTGGTGGCCGGCCAGGTCCCGGGCCGGCTGAGCCCCGACGAGGTGACCCTGTTCGAGTCCCAGGGCATCGCCCTGGAGGACGTGGCGCTGGCCCACCGGATCCTGGAGCGGGCCCGGGCGAAGGCGTGGCCGCAGCTTCCCCTGTGGGAGGGGTAGGCGTGCCGGCCGGCCCCGGTCAGCCGGCGGGCGGGGTCGACGGGGGCGCCGGGGCCGCCGGGGCCGGCGGCAGGTGGGCGGCCACCCAGTCCAGGATGCGGTCTGCCAGCTCCTCCTTCAGGACCAGGGGCACCTCCGTTCGCTGGCCGTCGCGGTCCACCAGCACCGCCGCGTTGGTGTCGGCCTCAAATCCCGCCCCCGGGCGGGTGACGTCGTTGGCCACCACCAGGTCCACGCCTTTTTCCCGCAGCTTTTGCCACGCCATGGACTCCAGCTGCCGGGTCTCGGCCGCAAAGCCCACCAGGAGCTGGTGCGGCCGGCGCAGGCGGGCCATCGCCGCCAGGATGTCGGGAGTGCGGGTCAGGGCCAGGGACCACGTCTCCTGTCCGCGGGCGAAGAGGTCCTGCTTTTTCAGCTTTTCCGGGTGGGGGGAGACGGGGCGGAAATCGGCCACCGCCGCCGCCATGATGACCGCATCCTGGGCGGGCAGATGGCGCAGGCAGGCGTCGTGCATCTGCTGGGCCGTCTCCACCCGCTCCACCTCCACCCCCTGGGGCGGCGCCAGGGCCACGGGCCCGCTCACCAGGGTGACCTGCGCCCCCCGCAGGCGGGCCATGCGGGCGATGGCGTAGCCCATCTTGCCGCTGGAGCGGTTGCTCAGGAACCGGACGGGGTCCAGGGGCTCCCGGGTGGGCCCGGCGGTCACCAGAACCTTCCGCCCCCGCAGGTCCTTGCAGGGGTGCAACAGGTAGCACACCTCCTCCACCACCTGGTGGGGCTCCACCATGCGCCCCATGCCCTCGTGGCCGGTGGCCAGCTTGCCCGCCACGGGGCCCAGGATGTGGCAGCCCCGCTGGGCCAGCTGGGCCAGGTTGGCCTGGACGGCGGGATGGTGGTACATGGCCGTGTTCATGGCCGGCACCACCAGCACCGGCGCCGTGCAGGCCAGGTACGTGGTGGTGACCGGGTCGTCCCCCAGCCCGCCCGCCATCTTGCCCAGCAGGTCTGCGGTGGCAGGGCAGACCACCAGGAGGTCCGCCTGCCGGGCCAGGGTGACGTGGGTCATGGCCAGGCGGGGGTGGCCCTCGAAGAGGTCCGTGATGACGGGATTGTAGGAGAGCTCCCGGAAGGTGGCGGGCCCCACCAGCCGGGTGGCATCCCGGGTCATCAGGACGTGGACGTCGGCCCCCAGCTGGGCCAGCTGGCGCACCACCTCCACGGCCTTGTAGGCGGCGATGCCTGCCCCCACCCCCACCAGCACCCGGCGTCCGTCCAGCGGGCGGCGCCGGGGCAGCTGCGTTCCCTCCAGGCTCACCTGCAGCCCACCTTCCTGCAGCCGGCCGACCCCGGCATTGATCCGGCCGCAAGCCCGATGCTAAAGTTGCCGGGTGGTGATCATTCCGGAGCGTGGCCGTGCTTCCTGGCGGCGCCACAGCCCGCGGGAGCGGACCCAGCAGGAGGGGATCCGGTGAGCAGCCCACGCAGCATCACAGCCCTCATGGAGACCTGCGAGCAGGCGGCGCGCAGGGCGGGGACGCTGTTGCGGGAGCACTGGGAGGAGTTCCTGCGCTCGGGGCTCACCTTCAAGGGCCCCGTGGACCTGGTGACGGAGGGGGACCGCCGCTCCGAGGAGCAGATCGTGGCCGCGCTGCGGGCCCGTTTTCCCGAGGATGCGGTGCTGGCCGAAGAACGGGGAGCCGTGGGCGGTGCCAGCCCCTACCGCTGGCTCATCGACCCCCTGGACGGAACCACCAACTACGCGCACGGCTTTCCCGTCTTTGCCGTGAGCGTGGCCGTGGAGAGGGACGGCCAGGTGCTGGCCGGCGCCGTCTATGAGCCGGTGGCCGACCGCCTGTACGTGGCCGGGCGGGGGCATGGGGCCCACCGCAACGGGCGGCGCCTTCGGGTCTCGTCGGTGGGTGAGCTGGAGCTGTCCCTGCTGGCCACGGGCTTCGCCTACAACCTGCGCCAGTCGGACGAGACCAACCTGGACCACTTCGCCAACTTCTCCCGCCGGGCCCAGGGCATTCGGCGCCTGGGGGCTGCGGCGCTGGACCTGTGCTGGGTGGCGGAGGGCTGGTTTGACGGGTTTTGGGAGTACCGCCTGCACCCCTGGGACGTGGCGGCCGGCATGCTGGTGGTGGAGGAGGCCGGCGGGCGGGTGAGCGACTTCTGGGGGCAGCCGCTGCGCCTGGACGGGCCCACCGTGGACATCGTGGCCTCCAACGGCCGCATCCACGAAGCCATGCTGCAGGTGCTGCGCCTGGGCCGCACCGGCATGGGCCAACCTCCGGGGATGTCGTCGCCGGTCAGCTCCTGACGGGTGGCGGGGGGCGTCGGCCATGCAGCCCGGCGCGCTGGAAGGGCAGGTGGCGCTGGTAACCGGGGCGGGGCGGGGCATCGGGCGGGCGGTGGCCGTGGCCCTGGCCCGCTGCGGCGCCGCCTGCGGGCTGGTGGCCCGCACAGCCGCCGAGCTGGAGGAGACGGCCCGGCAGCTGCAGGCCCTGGGGCGGCCGTGCCTGGCCGTGGCAGCCGACGTGACGGACCCCCGTGCGGTGGAGGCGGCGGTGGAGCAGGTGTGGAGCTCGTTGGGCCCCATCCGCATCCTGGTGAACAACGCCGGCATCTTCCGGCCCCACGAGTTCCTGGCCACCTCCTACGCCGACTGGCGGGCGCTTCTCGAGGCCAATTTGGCCGGGGCCGTCCACTGCACCCGGGCGGTGGCCGCCCGCCTGGCACGGCTGGGGCTGGGCGGCCGGGTGGTGAACGTCTCCTCGGTGAACGGCAGCTTCGGGGTGGGATGGTCTTCGGCCTACAATGCCGCCAAGGGGGCCCTCGACGAGCTTACCCGCAGCTGGGCGGTGGAGCTGGCCCCGTACGGGATCCTGGTCAACGGGGTGGCGCCGGGCTTCATCGACACCGCCATGGCCCGGGCGGGAGGGGAAAGCGACCTGGAGTCGGAGGTGTTCCGGGAGTTCTACGTGGGCCAGCGGCGCATTCCCCTGGCCCGGGCGGGCCGGCCGGAAGAGGTGGCGGAGGCGGTGCTGTTCTTCTGCTCGCCGGCCTGCAGCTACGTAACCGGGCAGGTGCTGTTCGTGGACGGGGGGCTGTCCATCACGTACTGAAGAGGAGGTGTCCCATGCACGAGGTGGCGCAACCGCCGGGCGTTCCCAGCCGCGAGGAGGCCTGGGAGCTGCTCACCGGCTGGGTGCAGAACGTCAACCTGCGCAAGCACGCCCTGGCCGTGGAGGCCGCGATGCGGGCGTACGCCCGCCGCTTCGGCGAGGATCCCCACCTGTGGGGGCTGGCGGGCCTGCTGCACGACCTGGACTACGAGCGCTACCCCCAGCTGGACGTGCATCCCCTGAAGGCCGTGGAGGAGCTGCGGGCCAGGGGATACCCGGAGCCGGTGGTGCAGGCCATCCTGGCCCACAACAGCCGCCACGGGCAGCCCCGCCTCACGCCCATGGCCCGGGCGCTGTTCGCCTGCGACGAGCTGACCGGCTTCATCACCGCGGTGGCCCTGGTGCGGCCCTCCCGCAGCCTCCACGACGTCACCGTGGAGGCGGTGAAGAAGAAGTTCAAGGACAAGGCCTTTGCCCGGGGCGTGCGCCGCGAGGAGATCTTCCAGGGAGCGGAAGAGCTGGGCGTGCCGCTGGACGAGCACATTCAGACCGTGCTGGACGCCATGCGCTCCATCGCGGGCGAGCTGGGCCTGGACGGCCCGCAGGGCAGCGCCGGCCCGGCGGGAGCGGGCCTGTAACCCCTGTGCCGGCCCGGGCCGGCGCCCCGCCCGTCAGTCCTTGCTGTCCCCGGAGCTGGAGGAGCCTGCGGAACTGCGGGAAGTGGCCGCCTCCTGCTCCTTTTTGGCCTCCCGGCGGTACGACTCGCTGCGGTAGTCGGTCACGTGGAAGCCCGAACCCTTGAAGAGGATGTTGACGTTCCGGCTCAACAGCCGCCGCACCGGCCCCCCGCACGTGGGGCACTGCTGCAGGGGATTTTCGGTGATGGCCTGGAAGGCCTCAAAGCGGCCACAGGTCTCGCACATGTACTCGTACGTGGGCACGGTCCAAGCCACCTCCGCAGCTTCCCCGGCAACGGGAACGAGTCGCAGCACCGTCCCATCATGGTAATCACCGGGCCACCGCCGTGCAAGCCCTGGAAAGGGCTGGACGGAGAGCGGTGCGGTGCGCGGCCGCAAGCCATCCTCACCAGGGTGGAACTGCGGGCCTGCGGCGCACCTTCCACCAGCGCAAAAGCAGCACGCCGGCCACAAACCCCCCGATGTGGGCCCACCAGGCCACCCCGCGCACCACCGACGGGTCGGCGGCGATGGACAGGGCCCCGTTCCACAGCTGCAGCAGGAACCACAGCGCCAAAAAGAGCCAGGCAGGGACGTCCAGGACGGTGAGGAAGAACAGCACCGGCACCAGGGTGCTGATGCGGGCCCACGGGTAAAGAAGCAGGTAGGCGCCCAGCACCCCGGCCACGGCTCCGCTGGCGCCCACGGTGGGCACGACGCTGTAGGGGCTCAACGCCGCCTGCATGAGGCCGGCCACGGCCCCCACCAGCAGGTAGAAGAGGAAGTAGCGCAGGTGGCCCAGGCGGTCCTCCACGTTGTCGCCGAAGATCCACAGGTACAGCATGTTGCTCCCGATGTGCACCCAGCCGGCATGCAGGAACATGGAGGTGAACAGGGTCAGCCAGGCAGGTGGCAGCGCCAGCGCCGACTCCGGCGACGGGTCCAGGCCGCCGGTGGGGGCCAGCCCCCACAGGCGGGCGGGAATGAGCCCCCAGCGCTGCAGCACCCAGGGCAGCTGCTGCAGCTGGGTCAGCTCGTAGAGGAAGACGGCCACGTTGGCGCCCACCAGCAGCTTGTTGACGAGGGGATAGCGCAGGGTGGGGATGTTGTCCCTCAGGGGAATGATGGGCAAAACCCCCCAGCCGGTGCCGGGAGTGGGTCAGGGTGGACGGGCGGCAGGGCCGCGTTGAGAAGGTGTTCCGGGATCCGGTTCACGACTTCATCACCGTGAGCCACCCCGTCCTCATCGCCCTCATCGACACGCCGGAGTTCCAGCGGCTGCGCCGGCTGCGCCAGCTGGGCTGCGCCTTCGGCACCTACCACGGGGCCGAGCACTCCCGCTTCGGCCACAGCCTGGGGGCCATGCACGTGATGGGGAAGGTGCTGGCGCGGCTGGCCCGGGCGGCCGGGCTGCAGCTGGATCCGGACCTGGAGCTTCTGGCGCAGGCGGCCGCTCTCCTGCACGACGTGGGGCACGGCCCGTTCTCCCACGGCCTGGAACGGGTGCTCACCCCGGGCGTGGGGCACGAGCAGTGGACCCGCGCGGTGGTGACGGGCCCCACGTCCATCCGGGAGGTGCTGGAGGGCTACGGCCCGGGCCTGGCTGCCCGGGTGGCAGCCGTCCTGGACGGGGAACTGCCCGGCGAGCTGGCCTGGGTGCACCGGCTGGTCTCCTCCCAGCTGGACGTGGACCGGATGGACTACCTGCTCCGGGATGCCCTGTTCACGGGAGCCTTTTACGGGCGCTTCGACCTGGAGCGGCTCATCAACACCCTGACCCTGGTGGACGGGCAGGTGGCCTTCACCTACAAGGGTTTGCCCAACGCCGAGGAGTACATCCTGGCCCGTCATTACATGTACTGGCAGGTCTACTTCCACAAGACCACCCGGGCCCAGGATCTGGTGCTGCGCAGCCTGTGGCGGCGGGTACAGGAGCTGGTGCGCCAGGGGCTGCACCCCCTGGACGGCCCGTGGACGCCGCCCACCCTGCGGCCGTTCCTGGCGGGCGAGCCTGTGGCGCTGGAGCAGTACCTGGCCGTGGACGACCACGACGTGATGTTTGCCATCAAGATGTGGCTGCATCACCCCGATCCCGTGGTGGCCGACCTGTCCGCCCGCTTCCTGCACCGGCGCCTGCTCAAGCCCGTCTGGCGCCAGCCGCCCGCCCAGCCCCAGCCGCAGGTGCTGGAGGAGGCCGCACGGCTGGTGCGCCGGCGGGGGTGGGATCCGGCGTACTACTGCCTGCTGGACCGCACCGAGGACGTGGCCTACGACCTGTACGTGCCTGCGGGCCCTGCCGGGGCCAGCCACCCCATCCTGGCAGTGGACGCCCACGGGCAGCTGCAGGAACTCTCCCAGGTGAGCGACATCATCCGCGCGCTGGCCAGGCGGGCCCGCACCGCCGTCAACCTCTACGTGCCCGCCGAGGTGAGGGACGAGCTGGCCCAGCGCCTCAAGCCCGTGGCGCCCCAGGGCGCCGGGAGGTGAGGGCCCGTGCAGGAGGCAGACCGGCCCGTGGACGTGGCGTTCATCCACCAGCTGCGCCGTCAGGCGGCTTCGGCAGACCCCCAGGGACAAAAGGCGCGGAGGCGGCTGGCCGAGCTGGCCGAGGACCGGACGCTGCCGAAAGAGGTGAGGCGGGCGGCACGGCTGGCCCTGTTCCAGCTGGGCGCGGCGTTGGGCGCGCCGGCTCGCCCTGCCGGCGGCCCCGGGCAGGGAACGGTGGCGGCCGCCGGCAAGCGCCCGGGCATGCCGGCAGCGCAGGTGGTGGGGGCGGTGGCGGGCCCGCTCATGGGCGACGGCCAGCTGCCCGTGGGCATCGCGGCCATGACGGCCGGGTCGGGAACGGTGCTGGTGCGGGCCGTGCTCAGCGACCGCCGGGGGATCGTGGAGCTGCAGGTGGAGGAGCTGTCCCGCCGGGCGGTTCAGGAGTGGCTGGAGCAGGCACGCCGCTCGGTGGGGCTGCCCCTGGAGGAGGGGCAGGCCAGGGCCTGCTGGGCGGGCGCCCTGGCCGTGGCGCGCCGGGCGGGGTCGGGCCTGCCCGTGGAGTTCTTCACCTACAGGGACTTGCTGGAAGGCCTGGCGCAGCCGGTGGCGGCTGCTGAGGAACGGGCGGCCCAGGGCGCGCCGGGAGCCGCCGGGGAGCCTGACGGGGGAGGGCACCCGCAGCCTGGGTTGTTCTCCTGGTGCCGCGGGGGCTGGCCTGCGGCGCTTTTGGAACTGGCCGGCGACGAGGGCCGGGTGGAGCTTCTGGCCAGGGCCTCGGGCTCCCTGGCCGCCCATCCGGAGCTTGGCCGCTGGCGCCTGCCCGAGGAGGTGCTGCGTCCCCACCGGGCGCAGCTGGAACGTCTTGCCCGAAGCCCCCTGGCCTTGCCGGCCGCCGCCGCCCACGCGCGCCGGGAACATCAGGTGGCGCAGGTAGCCGGCGAACTCAGCCGCCCTCCGTGGGCGGAACTGCTGGCGGGCCGCCTGGCCTACCTGGCGCTGCGGCTGAGCCACCTGGAGGGGGTGGGGCCGGCCGCCCGGCAGGCGGCCGCCTGCGCGCTGGTGCTGGAGGCGGCGGCCCGCGCGGGTGGACAAGACCCGCAGGGCCCGGCAGGGGTGGTTCCCGGGGTGGTGGCGGAGCTGGCGCGGCGGGAGCTGCAGCCGGCGGGGGCAGGTCCTGGCGGCGCCGGCGGGCCGGCAAGGGGGCCGGTGCCGGCCCGGCCTGCTGCCCCGGGCGGGCCGAGGCTTCGCCGAACCCCCTCCGGGCTCATCGTGCCGTAGCCGGGGGCTGCCGGGACAGCAGCCGGTCGCCTCACAGCTCCAGCTGCAGCCCTGCCGAGGCCAGCAGGGGCTCGCCGTGGGCGGGCACGGCCACGGCCAGCTCCAGCTGCAGGGGAGCCAGGCCCAGGCGCAGCCCGGCGGTAGCCCAGCGCCGGCCGGCGTCCTGGCGCAGGTAGCCGGCGCGGATGCGCGCCGCCCCGCCGAAGGCAGCCTGTTCCAGCCCCACGGACCAGTGGTTGCCGGAGCGCCATTCCGCCAGGGTCCGCACGGGAAGAGGGGCCAGGTCCAGGGCAAGGCCGCAGGCCGCCTGGCTCGGCCTGCCCAGCCAGAGGTAGGCAGAAGGGGTGGCCGAGCCGGCCGGGGTTTGCTGGGCCGCCCCTGCCAGTTCCCAGGCCGCACAGGCCAGCTGCAGGCTGCTGCTCAGTTCCAGGCGCGCTCCCAGGTCCCACCCGAAGCCCGCCTGCTGGGCAGCCTGCACGGGGTTGGCCCCTGCCTGGGCCGCCTGCAGCCGGGAGAAGAGCCGAAGCCCGCTACCCCAGGTGCCGTGCCAGCGGCCCAGCCTCCAGGGGTAGGCGGTGGCCCAGCGCAGTTCCATGCCCGCCAGGGCCTGACGGTCGGCGGCCGGCCCCTGCAGCAGGGCGTATGCCCGCAGCTGGGCGGCGGACGGGCCGGCCCGCCACGTCACGGCGAAGGAGGCCACGCCGTCCTGCGCCGGCAGGGGCGTGCCCGTGCGGGCTGCCTGCTGCAAGGCTTGCCACCACTGCTCCAGGCTCAGCCCGCCGGCGATGCCGCCACCCGCCCCTGCCGCCAGCCGGGCCGAGCTTCGAACCCCGGCGGGCCACGTCCACCCGGAATCGGGGCCTGCGGGAAGGGAAAGGCCCCACGGCTCGGCCAGGCCGGCCAGGCTGGATGCGCCCAGGGCTGCCGACCCGGGTTCGGCCAGGGCCCACGCCATGTCGGGGGCGGCCTGGCCCCATGCCGGGTGGCTTGCGCGGGCCGCAACGCCCAGGGCCGCCAGCAGGGGCCACAGCCGCCAGCGCCGCTGCATGCGGGTTTCCTCCCTGCAAGGAGGTACTCGGCGGGCAGGCCGACTTCCTCAAGGCGGGCTTGGGGTGGGTTCGGTGCGGCAGGAGCGGGATCATGCAGGGAGATGGGCAGTCTTGGCGAACATCCCATGGGCCAAAGGACCCGACGGGTGGGGTGCCTGCAGGAGTCCCCTGCCTCTCAGCGGACAGCGGAGGGGTCGGGGAGATATTGGCGGCTGGTGACCAACAGGCCCGGAGCGAAGCGGAGGCGATCCAGCGGAGGATCGAGGAGCTGCGGGCTCAGCTGTATGCAAGGCCGGGCGTGCGGTACGAGGACGACCCGGCGCTGCACGATGAGTTGGACCGATTGATCGTTCGCTTTGTGCGGCTGAAGTGGCAGCGCAGGGACTCCTGAGGCCGGTCGCCGTCGGGGCGGGCTGCACCAGGCAGGGCGGGTGCAGCCTTCTTTTTTCCTTATTTCCTCCTTCCTCTTTCCTCCTTGCCCCAGACTCCCGTCCGCCCCGGGGCCGGGACTGGAAGGAGTTGCCATATTCGCATCGTATTCCCAGCCCGGGGGAGTGAGCGCACGTGGGCACCGCAATGGGTTTGTGGCCCCCGTGGCTGGGGCAAGCCATGGGCATGGCGGCTGCCGGTTGCTTGTGCTGGGCTGGCTGGCCGGCGGACGTGCCGGCGGCCAGGGCGTCGGTGGAGGCAGCTCAGCTCTGGCTCAGCCTGCCCGTTCGGGTGGGCGAGCCCGGAGTGGCCGGCCAGCTGCAGCTGGGGCTCGGCACCTCGTCGGTGGCAGGACTGCTCTCCGACCCGGCGTCGGCGGGAGAGGGGTGGCTGGCGGGCGTGGCCGTGGGGTGGCCGGCCCGGGCCGGCATGGTGCGGGCAGGCCTGCTCACGGAGCAGTGGGCAATGACGGGAATGCCGGCGTGGAGCGAGCCCGGACTGCAGGAGGCAGCCTCCCTTCCGCCCGCCGCAGCACGCTGGCGCTCCTGGGTGGTGGAAGCCTCCCTGGCCCGGCCCCGCACGGCCGCAGCAGGGCCGGCGAGCCCCAAACGGAGCGGCGAAAGCCGCCTGGCGGCCCGCCTCGGGCAGGCCGGCTGGCAGGTGGCGGCGCGGTTGGCCTTCCGGGATACCTGGGGTGCGGTGGAACGCCTCGACCAGGAGGGGCCGGGAGTGGGCGGCTTGCGGGAGCAGGAGGCCGGAGCATGGGCGCTTCAGTCCCGGGAGCTGGCCGTCGGGGTTGTGCTGGGCCCGCATGGGGACGGGTCGGACGGCTCGGGCGCAGGGGCGGCAGGGCTTTCCCGGTGGGGCGTGGGGCTTTTGGCCGCAGGGGGGTCTGAGCTCGGCCAGGCCCGCTCGTCGCTGGCCCGCTGGTGGGCCGGGCTTCCGGCCGGGGCCAGCCTGCGCCACCAGACCCTGGAGCTTTCCCACCAGGTCCTGGGCGCGGCAGGGGCCGTGTGCTGGTCCAGGGGCGGGGTGGACCTGGGGGTGTCCGCAGGTCCGTTCTGGGCGAGGGGTTGGGGCAGCCGGGCGCAGGTGGAGCAATCCGTGGAGGGCGCCACCGCATCGGGCTCGTGGCCGGTGAGCTGGCAGGCCGGCGGCCATTGGCTGCGCCTGGAGCTGCGGTTGCACCCGGGCCGCAGGCTCAGCTACCGGCTGGTGGGACAGGCGGCCTGGCCCGCTGCCTTGTGGGCGGGTGAGGCCGGGGAACGGGCCGGTTGGCCCGGGATGGCCCAGGAAGTCGGCCTGCCGGGCTGGAGCCCCTGCCAGGGCCGGCTGGAGCCGGTGGTGGTGGGCAGCTCGATGCGGTGGGCGGCCCTGGCCACGCTGCAGCTGTAGCCGGGGTGGTGGCCGCCGCGGGGTGGTGCGGCGCCTGGGTGGGATCCGCAGGCCCGGCGGCCGGGGGGAGGGTTGGCGCGGGCGCCGCCGAAGGTTAGGGCCATGCGCCCTGCCGCCGGCGGCGGCGCGGACGGGAGGTGGCCGGCGTGGGCAACCGGGTGAAGGAGCTTCTGCGGCGCGGCGAGCCGGCCGTGGGCTGCTGGCTGTCGCTGCCCAGCCCCGAGGTGGCCGAGCTGCTGGCGGCCCTGGAGCCGGACTGGCTTTTGGTGGACACCGAGCACGGCCCGGCCAGCTGGGAGACGGTGGAGAACATGATCCGGGCCATGCGGC
Source organism: Limnochordales bacterium (assembly GCA_036563935.1). Taxonomy (GTDB): domain Bacteria; phylum Bacillota; class Limnochordia; order Limnochordales; family Geochordaceae; genus DATCLL01. The sequence continues at coordinate 16,208 of DATCLL010000087.1, forward strand.
CGACGCCGGTGGTGCCCCTGGTGCGGGTGGCCGCCAACGACCCGGCGCTCATCAAGAAGGCCCTGGACCGGGGAGCGCAGGGGGTGCTGGTTCCCCTGGTGCACACCGTGGACGACGTGTACGCTGCGGTGGCCTCGTGCCGCTACCCGCCGCTGGGCATCCGGGGCGTGGCGGGAACCCGGGCCAGCCGCTACGGCCTGGACCTGGACCGCTACTTCCAGGAGTGGAACGACCAGGTGCTGGTGGCGGTGCAGGTGGAGACCCGCTCCGCGCTGGACCGGGTGGAGCAGCTGGCCCGGGTCGAGGGGCTGGACCTGTTGTTCGTGGGCCCCAACGACCTGTCAGCCGCCCTGGGGGTGTTCCGCCAGTTCGACCACCCGCAGTTCCGCCAGGCGCTGGAGCGGGTGGTGCAGGCAGCGCGCAGCGCCGGCATCGCGGCCGGCTACATGGCCACCAGCGCGGAGGACGCCCTGGCCCGCATCGAGCAGGGGTTCCAATTCATCTCCCTGGCCAGCGACGCGCGGCTTTTGCTGGCGGCGGCCCGTTCAGCCCTGTCGGCAGTGCGGTCGCGCCGTGCCTGACGGCTGCGGCCCAACAAGCGGGCTCGTTCGGTGCGTGCGGGAGGTAGCCGAGCCGTGGCGCGCCCTTCGGTCTTCGTGACCCGTCGGATACCCGACGCCGGGCTGTCCCTGCTGGAGGCCCACTGTGACGTGGAGGTGTTCCCCGAGGACCGCCCCATACGCCGCGACGAGCTTCTGGCCGCGGTGCGGGGCAGGGACGGCCTTCTGACGCTGCTCACCGAGCAGGTGGACGGGCAGGTGATGGAGGCGGCCGGGCCGCGGCTGCGGGTCATCGCCAACATGGCCGTGGGGTACAACAACATCGACGTGCGGGAGGCCACCCGGCGGGGCATCGCGGTCACCAACACCCCCGGGGTGCTGACGGAAACCACGGCCGACCTGGCCTGGGCGCTGATGCTGGCTGTGGCCCGGCGGGTGGTGGAGGCGGACCGCTACGTCCGGGACGGCCGCTTTGCCGGTTGGTCGCCCACGCTCTTTTTGGGAACGGACGTCTGGGGCAAGGTTCTGGGCATCGTGGGGCTGGGCCGCATCGGCCGGGCGGTGGCCCGCCGGGCACGGGGATTTCAGATGCACGTGCTCTATTACTCCCGGCGGCGCCTGCCTGCGCCGGAAGAAGAGGAACTGGGGGTGCAGTACCGGCCCCTGGAGGCGCTGCTGCGGGAGTCGGATTTCGTGAGCCTGCACGTGGACCTCAACGAGAGCACCCGCCACCTGGTGGACGAGCGGGCCCTGGCGCTCATGAAGCCCACCGCGTTCCTCATCAACACCTCCCGGGGCCCGGTGGTGGACGAGCAGGCCCTGGTGCAGGCCCTGCGGGAAGGGCGCCTGGCCGGCGCCGGACTGGATGTGTTCGAGCGGGAGCCGGAGGTGGCGCAGGAACTGTTGCGCCTGCCCAATGTGGTGCTGCTGCCCCACATCGCGAGCGCCACGTGGGAGACCCGCTCCCGCATGGCCCGCATGGCGGCGGAGAACCTGCTGGCCGCGCTGGCGGGGCGGCGGCCGCCCCACATCGTCAACCCGGAGGTGATGGCGGCATGGCCGGCCAGCCCGTGACCGAGCTGCAGCTGCGGCAGGAGCTGGACCGCCGCTTCGAAGGCTACCTGCAGGAGCTGCTGGAGTTCCTGCGCATCCCCAGCGTGAGCGCCGGCGATGAACGCCGCGGGGATGTGAAGCGCGCGGCGGAGTGGGTGGCCCGCCGGCTGGCGGCGGCAGGGCTGGAACAGGTGGAGGTTCTGCCGACGGGGGGTCACCCGGTGGTCTTCGCCCAGCGCCTGCGAGGTCGGCGCCCGGTGGTGCTGTGGTACGGCCACTTCGACACCCAGCCGCCGGATCCGGAACAGGCCTGGGAGCATCCCCCCTTTGAGCCCCACGTGCGGGAGGGCAGGGTGTACGCCCGGGGGGCATCGGACGACAAGGGCAACATGCTGGCGCCTATTCTGGCCATGGAGCTGTGGCTGGCGCTGGCGGGCGATCTGCCGGTGGATGTCAAGTGCCTGTTCGAGGGGCAGGAGGAAATCGGGAGCCCCCAGCTGCCGGAGCTGGTGGCCCGGGAGCGCCAGCGGCTGGCCTGCGACCTGGTGGTGAGCGCCGACGGGGGGCAGCTTTCCGAGCAGATCCCCTCCCTGACCGTGGCCAGCCGCGGGCTTTGCGCGCTGGAGGTGGAGGTGCGGGGCCCGGCCAGCGACCTTCACTCGGGGCTGCACGGAGGGGCCGTGGCCAACCCCATCCACGCCCTGTGCCAGCTCATCGCCTCGCTGCACGGGCCGGACGGCCGGGTGCGCGTTGCGGGGTTCTACGACCGGGTGCGGCCGCTGTCGGGCCAGGAGCGGGCGCTTCTGGCCGAGGTTCCGTTCGATGAGGAGGCCTACCGGCGGCAGGTGGGTGCGGTGCAGCTGTTCGGGGAGGAAGGGTACACCACCCTGGAGCGGCTGGGCGCCCGCCCCACGGTGGAGGTGAACGGCATCCAGGGGGGCTTTCAGGGCGAGGGCATCAAGACCGTGCTGCCGTCCCGGGCCCGGGCCAAGCTCACCAGCCGGTTGGTGGCCGACCAGGAACCGGAGGAGATCCTGGAGCTGTTGCGCCGGCACCTGGAGCAGCACGCGCCGCCCGGCGTGCAGGTGCAGGTGCGGCCCCTGGGCGGCAAGGCCCGGCCGTACCTCATCCCTCACGACCACTGGGGCAATCGGGTGGCCGCCCGGGTGCTGGAGCAGCTGTTCGGTCGCCGGCCGGTCTTCACCCGCACGGGCGGGACGGTGCCCGTGTACGAGCTGTTCCTGCGGCACCTGGGGGCCTACACGGTCACCTTCGGCTTTGGGTTGCCCGACGAGAACATCCACGCCCCCAACGAGTTCTTCCGGCTGGCCAGCTTCCGGCGGGCCATCCTGGGCCACGCCCTGCTGCTGGGTGCCCTGGCGGACCAGGGCGGGTGACCGGTGGGGGAGGGGGCAGGCGCCGGGGGGGCGGCCCCGGAGAATGGCGCGGGCACGGGCGGCGGGTTGCGGGCGGCAGTTGTTGACCGGGGCTGCCCTCGATGCTATGATGAGTCGGCAAAGTTACCCGGCGTGCATCTGGCTCTTATCGAGAGCGGCGGAGGGACGGGCCCGATGAAGCCCGGCAACCGGCGGCAGCAGCCGCACGGTGCCAATTCCCGCAGAATGGGGCACCATTCTGGAAGATAAGAGCGAAAGCTCTTGCCTCTTCCTGTAATGGGCGGGGGCAAATTTTTTTGCCCGCCGAGTCCCAGGTCACGGGAACCCGAAGCCCGTGGCGGACCCGAGGTCCAGAGCACGCGGAGGCAAGGGGGGCACGCGTCATGGCTACGCCGGTGCCGGCGGCCCAGAGCGGGCCTGCCGCACGCGCTCGCCGGTGGGAGTTCACCTCCGAGTCGGTCACCGAGGGTCACCCGGACAAGCTGTGCGACCAGATAGCGGACGCGGTGCTGGACGCCATCCTGGCCCAGGATCCCCTGGCCCGCGTGGCCTGCGAGGTGGCCACCACCACGGGGTTGGTGCTGGTGATGGGGGAGATCTCCACCCGTGCCCGGGTGGACGTAGCCCGCATCGTGCGCTCCACCCTGCGGGAGGTGGGCTACACCCGGGCCGATTACGGGCTGGACGCCGACATGTGCGCGGTGCTGGTGGCGCTGGACGAGCAGTCGCCGGACATCGCCCGGGGTGTAGATGCGGCCCTGGAGCTGCGGGATGGGAACGCTCCGTCCCCGGACCCCTATGACTCCCTGGGGGCCGGAGACCAGGGGTTGATGTTCGGCTACGCCTGCCGCGAGACGGAAGAGTTGATGCCCCTGCCCATCGTGCTGGCCCACCGGCTGGCCCGGCGGCTGGCCCAGGTGCGCAAGGAGGGGCTGCTTCCCTACCTGCGGCCCGACGGCAAGACACAGGTGACGGTGCGCTACGAGGGAGACCGGCCCGTGGGCGTCAGCCGGGTGGTGGTGTCGGCCCAGCATGACGACGTGCCCATCGAGCAGGTGCGCCAGGACCTGGAGCGGCACGTGATCCGGGCCGTGCTGGAGCCTCACCTGTGGCTACCGGATCTGCGGCTGTACATCAACCCCACCGGGAGGTTCGTGGTGGGGGGGCCCCACGGAGATTCGGGGATGACGGGCCGCAAGGTCATCGTGGACACGTATGGCGGCATGGCCCGCCACGGGGGAGGGGCCTTCTCCGGCAAGGATCCCACCAAGGTGGACCGCTCCGGGGCGTACGCGGCCCGTTACGTGGCCAAGAACGTGGTGGCGGCCGGCCTGGCCACCCGCTGCGAGGTGCAGGTGGCCTACGTCATCGGCTCGGCCCGCCCGGTCTCGGTGCTGGTGCACACCTTTGGGACCGGGGTGGTGGACGACGAGACGTTGACCCGGTGGGTGTGCGAGCTGGTGGACCTGCGGCCGGCGGCCATCATCGAGCGCTTCCAGCTGCGCCGGCCCATCTACCGGCCCCTGTCGGTGTACGGGCATTTCGGGCGGCCCGAGCTGGACCTGCCCTGGGAGCGAACGGACCTGGTGGAGCGGCTGCGGGAGCTGGCCGGCGTGGCACCGGGCCGGGGAAGTTCCCAGGCGGCCGCGGCGCTGGAGGGCCTGGGCGGCCATGGCCTCTGAGCTGGCCCGGGCCGGCCAGGAACGGGTGGAGTGGGCCGATGCCGGCATGCCGGTGCTGGCCCAGATCCGGGAGCGCTGGCAGGCCCAAAAGCCGCTGCAGGGCTGGCGGGTGTCGGCCTGCCTGCACGTGACCACCGAGACGGCCAACCTCATGCGCACCCTGGCAGCCGGGGGCGCCCAGGTACGGCTGTGCGCCTCCAACCCCCTGTCCACCCAGGACGACGTGGTGGCCGCCCTGAACGAGGTGTACGGGATACCGACCTTTGCCCGCAGGGGCGCCGACACCCAGGAGTACTACCGGCACATCGAGCTGGCGCTGGAGCACGGGCCGCAGCTCACCATGGACGACGGGGCCGACCTGGTGGTCACCCTGCACACCCGGCTGCGCCACCTGCTGGGGGAGGTGCGCGGGGGTACCGAGGAGACCACCACGGGGGTGATGCGGCTGCGGGCCATGGCCCGGGACGGGGTGCTGGCCTACCCCATTGTGGCGGTGAACGACGCCAGGACCAAGTACCTGTTCGACAACCGGTACGGCACCGGCCAGTCGGCCCTGGACGGGCTGCTAAGGGCCACCAACTGGCTGGTGGCGGGCAGCGTGGTGGTGGTGGCCGGCTACGGGTGGTGCGGGCGCGGGATTGCGTGGCGGGCCCGGGGACTGGGCGCCCGGGTGGTGGTCACCGAGGTGGACCCCGTGCGCGCCCTGGAGGCCGTCATGGACGGGTTTGAGGTGATGCCCATGCTGGAGGCGGCCGCCCGGGGTGACGTCTTCATCACCGCCACGGGCAACAAGGGGGTGCTCACCCAGGAGCACTTCCTGCGCATGAAAGACGGCGCGGTGCTGGCCAACGCCGGCCACTTCAACGTGGAGGTGGACGTGCAGGCCCTGGAAGCCATGGCCACCGAACGGCGCCGGGTGCGGCCCCACGTGGACGAGTACCGCCTGCCGGGCGGCAAGCGGCTGCGCCTGGTGGGGGAGGGGCGCCTGGTGAACCTGGCGGCGGCGGAAGGTCACCCGGCCCAGGTGATGGACATGAGCTTCGCCAACCAGGCCCTGGCGCTGGAGTGGCTGGTGCAGGAAGGCGGCCAGGTCTCCCCGGGCGTCTATCCGGTGCCGTTGCCCGTGGACCGGCGGGTGGCGGAGTTGAAGCTGCAGGCCATGGGCTTGCGCATCGACCGGCTGCGGCGGGAGCAGGAGGAGTACCTGGCCGCCTGGCAGGAGGGGACGTAGACGGTCCGCCCGGGGGTGGTGCCGGGCGCCGGGGCTGCCCCGTCTTGCCCGGAACATGCCGGCGTGGGGCCCCGCCCTGGGCGGGGCCCCTTTTGTTTTGGCGGGAAGGATATTGCAACTAACGCTCGGGTGTGTTACCGTTGAGGCAGCAAGTCCCAGGTCAAGGAGGAGATGGAAGTGAGGGAAGGCATGACGGTCGCGACAGGCATCCGCAGGCCCGGGTGGCAGGTGAAGGTGCGGGTGGCCATCGGGGTGGCCGGGCTGAGCCTGCTTGCGGCTTCGGAGCCGGCGGCCCTGGCAGCGCAGCAGACGGGCACGCTGGTGCTCAGCGTCCGGGTGCTCCCCGTGGTGGAGCTGGAGGTGCCCTCCCAGGTCAGCCTCACCAACACCCAGGAGGGGCAGCAGGCGTCGGTGCAGGTGACGGTGCGCACCAACGCCCCCTGGCAGGTGCAGCTGAGCCCTCAGCCGCCGTTGAGCGGGCCTTTTGCGGCGGCGGGAAGGGTGCGGTGGCGGGTGGGCCAGCAGAACTGGCAGGACGTGGCCAGCGCCATCAGCTGGCAATCGCAAGCCCCGACCGGCTCGGCGGGCCACACCCTCCCCGTGGAGTTCCAGTACCAGCCCAGCCTGGACGACCCCGCAGGGGACTACACGCTGTCTCTGGCCGTCACGGTCAGCTCGCTGGTGCCGTAGCCCAGGACAGGAAGGGTGGGACGCCACACAAGACGGGGGGCGGCGCGCCATGGCCGCAGGACTGTCTCTCTACCGTTACGGCATGCACAGCCGCGGTGTGGCCGGAAGGATCGCATCACTAACGATCCTCCTGCAGGCCATCGCCGGCTTGCCGGCCCTGGCCTCGCTGCAGGTGGCTCCGGCAGTGGTGGAGGCGGAGCTCTCCCAGGGGGGCCGGGCGGGGCCTGTGTGGGTGCGCAACCTGTCTTCGGGGACGGCGGAGGCCTGGGTGGAGCTGGTGGGGCTCACCCACGAGCCAGACGGCCGGCCGGTCTTCCTGGACGATCCGCCCTCTAAGGCAACGGTGGCGGCCGTGTTGCGGCCCTCCTGGGAGCGGAGGTCCCTGGGGCCCGGGGCTTCCGCCCCGCTGTACTTCGAGGTAAGGCCCGGGCCGTTGCCGGCGGCGCTGTACGCCGCAGCGTTCATCCACACTCCCGTACCTACGGGCACCGTCCGGGTGAGCGTGCTTTTGCTGCTGAGCCAGCCCGGGGCGGCGGCGAGACCCGCGGGCCAGGGCCAGCCCGAGCCGTGGCTGCCGTCATGCCGGGTGCCTCCGCAGGCGGATGCGCACGAGGCGCCGGTTCGAGTGGAGGCAGCCTGGGCCGAGCAGGAGCGGGCCGGCGACCCTGTGCAGCTGGTGGCCCGGGTGGCCAACCGCGGTCCGGTTCACGTCAGGCCCCGGGTGATGGCCCTCATCTGCGACCGGGCCGGGGCGGTGGTGGGCAGAGCCCTGCTGGTGCCCGCGGTGGTGCTGCCCGGGGCCGTCCGGGAGCTGCGCGGGGCATGGGCGCCCGCCCTTCTGCCGCCGGGGACGTATCCCATGGCCGTGGGCCCGGCCGGGACAGCGGGGCAGGGCTGGTGGGAAAGCCTGCTGGTGGTCAACGGGCCGTACCGGCTCGCCCGGGTGAAAGGCCGCATGGCGCTCCTGCTGGGCGAAAAGGACGCAGGACGCCACGCCCAGGCCGTGCTGCGCAACGAGGGCGAGCTGGCATTGCAGGGCTGGCTGGAGGTGGTGGTCGCCGCCCCCGGCGTCCCGGAGCTTCGCCAGCGCCTGGACTGCCCTGCCCTGCAGCCGGGCCAGCAGGCCGTGGTGGCGCTCCCGGGGCCGCCAGCAGGGGATGGGGCAGGCGCTCACTGGCGGGTGCGATGGGTGGCCCACGGCCAGGTGGTGGCCGAAGCGTCGGCGTCGGCACCCCTGCCGGCCGTCTCGGCCGCCCTGCGGGGGCTGGGACGGCCATGACCCGGAGTCGGCGGGCGAGGCTGTGGGGCTGCGGGATGGTGCTGGCGGCGGGGCTTGGCTGGTGGACTTCGCCGGGGCGGTGCGGCACGGTCAGCTTCAACCCGCAGGGCATGGCCGTTCTGGCAGCGGCGGCAGCCCCCGGGCAGCGGGTGGAGGTGGGCCGGGTCTACTTCGACAGCTACCGGCGCAACCTGTACGCCGGGTTGCCGGCCTGGGACCTCTTCATGCAGCCGGCCTCCGACCGGCTGCAGGGAGACCTGGGCGACCTTCCCCTCTCCCGCCTCACCTGGAGCCTGGTGCGCTATCCGGGCTACACCACCGTGGTGCCGCCCACGCCCCTGGGGCCGGGGAACGTGCACGTGGCCCGCATCCAGTGGGGCGGCATGCACGAGATGCGCTGGTGGTTCGAGCCCCAGCCGTGGGACACTGCCGGCGCCGAACCCTATACGGTTCCCATTTTGTACACCGTCTCCGTCACCGACGTGGACGCCCGGGCCTTTGTATACCTGGCCTTCCCCAACCCCTTCGACCCCGACGCCGGCCAGCCGCTTCGGGTGTGGGTGCGCTACGGGCAGTGGGCCGACGACCAGGGCACCACCAGCGTGACGGCCATCCTGGGCGTGGTGCCGTCCAACCGGCCTTTCGAGGCCGGCGGCAGCGAGCCTTACTGCACCGCCTCGGCCGTTTACTCGTACGGAACGACGCTCTCCCTGGTCAACCGCAACCAGCCGCCGTGGATCCACCCCGACTGGTTCGAGATGACCTGGGACGGCAGGACCACCGCCGGCCAGCCGGTGCCGGATGGTGACTACTGCCTGGCCATCCTGTTTTCGCCTCCCGGCGCCGCGGTGGTGGAGGTTCCCTTGCGGGTGGCCCGCAGCGGGCGGGCGGGCACGGCCCTCCGGGTGCAGGTCGTCCAGTCCGCCGGTGGGCAGCCTGTGGAGAATGCCACGGTGCACGTGGCGGGGCCGGGCGGCGTCGAGGGGCGGCAGCTGGTGACGGGGCCGGACGGGGTGGCCGTGGTGCAGGGCCTGGCCAGGGAGCGGTACCTGGTATGGGCGGACGCCCCGGGCTATCAACCCGCCCGGGCGTGGGTGGACCTGACCCAGCGGTCGGCGTCTGCGGG
>DATCLL010000088.1:0-1859 GCA_036563935.1 Limnochordales bacterium
CGTGGCTGGAGCTTTCCGAGCAGTTCCTGCGCCGGGCCGCTCAGGAGGCCTCGGAGACGGTGGAGGTGCGCCTGGAGCTGGCGCGCACCCAGATGGAGCTGGGCCGCTTCAGCGAAGCCCTGGAGAGCCTGCAGAGGGCCAACCGCCTGGATCCCCTGCGGCCCGAGGTGCACTTCCTGCTGGGCTCGCTGTGGGAGCGCCAGGGCCGCTGGGCGGAAGCTGCCGCGGAGTACAGGCGGACCCTGGAGCTGGACCCCAACCACGAGCAGGCCAGAAGCCGCCTGCAGCGCCTGCGGCCGCAGTCGCCGTAAGGCGGGCTGCCCGGCAGGCACCCGGGGCCAACGGCCCCCGACAGGGCGCCCGCCGGCCTGGGCGGCGGACATCCCCCATACAGGTTAACCAGGTGCCTGTCTGCGGAGGGGATGCCCGGTGGCCCGGGGGGTGCGGCCCCAGCGGAGCGGGGGGCGCGTCGAGGGTGCGGAGCGGCTGCCTCTTTCTGCCTTGCTGGAGCAGCTGCAGGTAGACCCGGGCCAGGGCCTTGCCGCCCACGAGGTGCGCCGCCGCCTGCAAGCCCACGGCCCCAACGAGCTTCCGCAGCCGCCCCGGGTTTCCGTTCTGACCCTGGCGGGCCAGCAGGTGGCTTCCACCATGACCCTGATCCTGCTGGGGGCCGCCGTTTTGTCCTTCGCGGTAGGCGAATGGCTGGACGGCTGGTCCATCCTGGCCATCCTGCTGGTGAACGTCACCCTGGGGGTGGTGCAGGAGTACCGGGCCGAGCGGGCCATGGAGGCCATCTCCCGCATGGAAGCCCCGGTGGCCACGGTGGTGCGGGACGGTTCCCTGCGGAAGGTGGCCGCCCGGGAGCTGGTGGTGGGCGACATCCTGGTCCTGCAGCCCGGCGAGCGGGTGGCGGCCGACGCCCGGCTCGTGGAAGCCTTCGCCCTGCGGGCCGAGGAGTCGGCCCTCACCGGCGAGTCCCACAGCGTCTGGAAGGCGGCCGAACCCGCTCCCGCCCCGGAACAGATCTCCCCCGTGGACTGTCCCCACATGGTCTACCTGGGCACCACCATCACCTCCGGCACGGGCAAGGCCGTGGTGGTGAGGACCGGCCAGCAGACGCAGCTGGGCGACATCGCCCGCCTGGTGGCCCAGCGCCCTTCAGGGCAAACGCCCCTGCAGCAGTCCCTGGAGCACCTGGGCCGGGTGCTGGTAGCCATCAGCGGGGCGGCCGTGGCCGCCGTCTTTGCGGTGGGGATCCTGCGGGGCCAGCCCTGGATGCACATGCTGCTGGTGTCGGTGAGCCTGGCGGTGGCCGCCATCCCCGAGGGCCTGCCCGCCGCGGTGACGGTGGCGCTGGCCGTGGGGGTTCAGCGCCTGGGAAGGCGCCGGGCCATCGTGCGCCGCCTGTCCGCGGTGGAGACCCTGGGGTGCACCAGCGTCATCTGCTCCGACAAGACGGGAACCCTGACCCGCAACGAGATGACCGTACAGCAGGTGTGGACCTTCTGGGGTACGGCCCGCGCGGAGGGGGAAGGGTTCCGCCCGGCGGGCCGCCTGCACCTGGCGGCCGACGGCGGGCCGGCGGCGCAGCAGGCCTGGCAGCTGTTGTTCCAGTGCGTGGCGCTGGCCAGCCGGGGAGACGTGCAGCCCGACCGGCGGGGCCGCTGGCAGGCCGTGGGCGATCCCACCGAGGCGGCCCTGGCCTGCCTTGCCCGCAAGGCCGGGATGGCGCCGGCCGAGCTGACACGGGGCCTGGAGCTTCGCGCCGAGGCCCCCTTCGACCCCGCCCGCCGGCGCATGAGCGTGGCGTGGGCACAGCCGGGACAGGCCGCCGCCCGGGTGGTGGCCAAGGGGGCACC
>DATCLL010000089.1:0-1867 GCA_036563935.1 Limnochordales bacterium
CCGGGCTGCCTCCTCCACGGAACTGCCCGCCCGGGCCGCGAAGACCGCAGCGCCCAGGGCGATTCCCAGCACCATCCCGATGTTGCGCATGCTGGCCCACAGCCCCCCTGCCACTCCCAGCCGGTGGCGCGGCACCCGGCCCATGACGGTGTCGGAGTTGGGGGTCTGGAAAAGCCCGGCTCCCGCGCCCACCACGGCCAGCCGCAGGAACAGGTCGCCCGGGCCCAGGTGCGACGACAGCCGGCTCATGGACCAGATGCCCGCGCACAAGACCCCCATCCCCGCGGCCGCCAGGGCCGGAGCGGAGACCCGTCCCGCCAGCACGCCGGCCAGCGGCGCCGACAGCGCGAGCGCGGCCGGGAAGCCCAGCATCACCAGCCCTGCCCGGTCGGCCGGCAGGCGCAGCACGTTCTGGAGGTAGAAGGGCATCAGGAACGTCACCGAAAACTGGGCCATGAAGTTCAGAAGCCCGCTGACGTTGGCCAGCACGAACACCCGGTCCCGGAACAGGCGCAGGTCCACCAGCGGGCTGGACAGGCGCTGCTCCAGAGCCACGAAGGCCGCAAGCCCCACCGCCCCCAACGCCAGCAGGCCGACGGTGGCCCACGATGCCCAACCCCACCGCTCGCCCTGGCTGATGGCCAGAAGCACCGCTCCCAGGCCTGCAAACAGCAGCAACGCGCCCCACGGGTCGAAGGGCTCGCCCCGGGCAGCGCTGCGCCGGCGCCGGGGAAGCACCCGGGCAGCCCACAGGATTCCCGCGGCCGCGACGGGCAGGTTCACGTAGAAGATCCAGCGCCAGCCCAGATGCCGGGTCAGAAAGCCGCCCAGTGCCGGGCCCAGCGCCAGCCCCAGGGCCACCACCATGGTGTTGATGCCCAGCGCCCTGGGCCGCTCGGAAGGGGCGAAGCTGTCCGCCACGATGGCCGGGCCCGTGGCCATCATCATTCCCGCGCCCACCGCCTGCACCATGCGGAACGCGATGAGCCACCCCACGGTGGGCGCCGCGCCGCACAGGGCCGAACCCAGCGCGAAGACCGCAAAGCCGGCCAGGTAGACGGGGCGGTGCCCGTACATGTCCGCCAGGCGGCCCCACATCAGCAGCAGGCTGCTGATCACCAACAGATACCCGGCCGCCACCCACTCCACGGTGGTCAGGGCGGCATGCAGTTCGGCGGTGATGGAGGGCAGCGCGATGCTGACGATGCTCCCGTCCAGGGGGGCCATGAGCGTTCCCACCGCCACCGCGCTGAGGATCCACCAGCGTTTCGGGTGCCCCGGGGCCCCCGCTGGGCCCTGCGGCATCGGCCTCGTCCTTTCATTCCCCCTACCGTGCCACTGCCATCCTGCCACCCCGCTACCACGGGGTCATGGCCAGCGCGCCGGCCAGAGCGCCCACCACAGCCGCCAGAGCAGCCCGCCAGAAAGCCCCCGTCCAGTCCGGGCGCCACGTTCCCTCGGGGGCCGGGGGCTCGCCGGCGCCGTACCAGGACCACCAGACCGCCAGGGCGGCGATGGCCAGCCCACAGACCAGCCCCGTGAGCGCGCCCCGCCGTCCCGCCAGGCGTCCTGCCCAAAACCCTCCCGCCGCCACGGCCCCGTACGCGCCCAGGGCGTGCAGCCAGGCGGGAACCATCCCCGGCCATCCCAGCCGCTGGGCCGTCCCCAGCACCACGCTGGCCAGCAACAGCAGGCTGCAGGCCAGAGCCGTTCCCGCCACCCACGCCCCTGCCGGTGGCCAGCCCCCGGCGGCGGGCGCCGCCGCCCGTGCCGCTACCCGTCCCGACCCAGCCCCGGCAGGCCACACGCCTGCCCTGCGAGCCATCCTCGTCGCCCCCCGTCAGCGGCTTTCCCCGGGAGGCTATGA
>DATCLL010000090.1:0-4293 GCA_036563935.1 Limnochordales bacterium
GCTTTGGCGTCAGCGCGGTGGTGGCCCTTGTGCACGACGTGCTGGTGGTGCTGGCCCTGTTTGCGCTGGCCCGGCTGGAGGTTACGGTGAGCTCGGTGGCCGCCGTGCTGACGGTGCTGGGGTATTCGGTGAACGATACCATCGTGGTCTTCGACCGCATCCGGGAGAAGCTGCGACGGGCCGGGCGCACGGTGGACTACGCGGCGCTGGCCGACGAGGCCATCGTGGAGACGCTTCCCCGCACCCTCAACACGGCCGGAACCACGCTGGTGGTGGTGGTGGCCCTGCTGGCGCTGGGTGGGGCCAACCTGCGGCCGTTTCTTTTGGCCCTTCTGGTGGGAATCGTGTCGGGGACCTATTCGTCCATCTTCGTCGCCAGCGCGCTGTGGGTGACCTGGCGCATGCGTGACGCCCGCCGGTCGTCGCCTTCCGGCCGCCCGGCAACAGGATAGGGGGCCGTACGGGCGGGGGTGGGCCGGGGACGGGGGTATCCGCAGGAGCCCCCGGGGCAATTTCCCTGGTGGGGACGCACAGCCCGGCACCTGCGCCGCTACCGCCAGGTGGCCGAGGTGCTGGTGCGCCACGGGCTGGGCGCGCTGGTGGGCGTGCTGGGCCTGTCGCCCGTGCTTCCCCGGCGGCTGCGCGCTCGGGCCGCCACCCAGCAGCCGGTGCTGGCGGTGCACCTGCGCCAGGCCCTGGAAGAGCTGGGCCCTACCTTTATCAAGCTGGGCCAGGTGCTGAGCCTGCGGGCCGACCTTTTGCCTGCCGAATTCGTGCGGGAACTCTCCCTGCTGCAGGACCGGGTGCCCCCGGGGCCCTTCGAGCAGGCCCGCCGCGTGGTGGAGCAGGAGCTGGGCCAGCCCCTGGACCAGCTCTTTGCCCGCTTTGACCCTGTCCCCCTGGCCTCGGCCAGCCTGGGAGAGGTGTACGCGGCGGAGCTGCCCGGGGGCCAGCCCGTGGTGGTGAAGGTGCTGCGGGCGGGCGTGGAAGAGCAGGTGGCCACGGACCTGGAGATCTTGCGGCAGCTGGCAGCCCTGGCCCGCCAGCGCCTACCGTGGCTTCCCGCCGACCCCGTGGCCCTGGTGGAGGAGTTCGCCCGGGTGCTGCGGCGGGAGATGGACTTCCGGGTGGAGGCGCTGCACATTCAGCGGTTCCACCGGCACTTCCGGGGCGATTCCCGGCTGCACATCCCCCGGGTCTACCCCGAACGCTCCACCTCCCGGGTGCTGACCATGGAGCGGCTGTTCGGGGTTAAGGTGAGCGAGCTGGACCAGTTGGCCCGCATGGGGGTGGACCGCCGTCGGCTGGCCCGCACGGGAGCCCGGCTGTTCTTGAAGATGGTGATGGTGGACCGCTTCTTCCACGGCGACCCCCACCCCGGGAACATCCTGGTGGAGCCCACGGGCCGGCTGGGACTGCTGGACTTCGGGATGGTGGGCAGCCTCAGCTCCCCGGTGGCCGACGGCCTGGTGGCCACCTTCGTGGCGGTGGCCCGCCGCGATGCGGCGGGGGCCGTGCGGGGCATGGCCCGCATGGGGATCGTCCCGCCCGACGTGGACCGGGAGGCGCTGCGCCGGGACTTCCAGGAGCTCATCGACCACCACTACAACCGGCCCCTGGCCCAGGTGCCGTTGCGGGAGCTGGTGGAAGACGCCCTGGAGCTGGTGCGGCGCCACCGCCTGGTGCTCCCGGCGGAGCTGCTGCTGCTGGCCCGGGCCCTGGTGCTGCTGGACGGGCTGGGCCGGCTGCTGGATCCCTCCTTCAACCCCCTGGAGGTGGCCCTTCCCTTCGCCTACCGCATGTGGTGGCGGCAGTGGAACCCTGCCCGCCGGGCAGGCCGGTGGCTGGAGCAGGCCCAGGAGGCCTGGGACCTGGTCAGTTCCCTTCCCGCCAGGGCCGACCGGCTGTTGCGAGAATGGGAATCGGGGCAGCTGGCCGTGGGCTGGCGGTGGGTGGATGCGGACCGCAGCCTGCGCCAGCTGCAGCGGGCAGCCAACCGCCTGGCCCTGGCAGTGGTGGTGGCGGCGCTGGTGGTGAGCGCCGCGCTGGTGGCTGCCGGCACGGGCCCCCGATGGGCGGGGCTGCCGGCGGTGGCGGCGGCGCTGTGGGCGGCTGCCGTGCTGGGCGGGCTGTGGCTTTTGTGGGGGATCTGGCGGTCGGGAAGGGTGTGAGGGGGTGGCGGGGGTTGTGGCCTGCGGGCAGCCGGCCCGGCAGGGGCCGCAGGAGCAGGCCTGCGGCCTGCAGTGGCAGGCCCGGGCGGGCGACGTTTCCCCCGAGGTGGTACGCCGGGAGGGCCTTCGGCTGGGGGCACGGCTGGGGCTTCATCCCCTGCTGGGCCAGGTGCTGTGGAGCCGGAACCTGCGGGACCCCGCCCAGGCGCTGAGCTTTTTGCGCAGCGACTCCGTGCCGGACCCCTGGCGACTGGAGGGAATTCCGCAGGCCGCCTGGCGCATCTGGCGGGCGGTGCGCCGGGGCGAGCGGGTGGTGGTGTACGGCGACTACGACGCCGACGGGCAGACGGCCGCCGCCATCATGGTGCGCCTTCTGCGCCGGCTGGGAGCGCAGGTGGAGTTTTTCATCCCGCACCGACTGTCGTTAGGCTACGGGCTTCATGAGGAAGTGCTCCTGGAGATGGCCCGGGCCGGCGTGAAGCTGGTGGTGGCCGTGGACTGCGGGCTTTCGGCCGCACAGGCCGTGCAGGAGGCGGCCAGGGCCGGGCTGGAGGTGGTGGTCATCGACCACCATGAGCCGCCCGAGAAGCTGCCCGAGGCGGCGGCCGTGGTGGCCGCCCACCAGCTCAAGGGCTGGCCGGCCGTGGACCAGATGAGCGCGGCCGGCCTGGCCTTCCACACCGCCCGGGCTCTGCTGGATCTGGCGGGGCTTGGCTCACCTCTGCACGAGGAGCTGGTGCAGCTGGCCGCGGTGGGCACGGTGGCCGACGTGGTGGCGCTGGTGGGGGAGAACCGGCGGCTGGTGCGGCTGGGCCTTGAGGCCCTGCGGCGCAATCCCCTTCCGGGCCTTCAGGCGCTGGCCTCGGCGGCCTCCCTGGACCTTTCGGCCGTGGAAAGCCGGCATGTGGCCTTTGTCCTGGCCCCGCGCCTGAACGCGGCGGGACGGGTGGACGACGCGGTGGTGGGCCTGCGGCTGTTGCTGAGCGAGGATCCCCACGAGGCCCGGCAGCTGGCTGCCCGTCTGGATCAGGCCAACCGTGCCCGCCAGCGCACGGAGCAGGAGGTGCTGGAGCAGGCAGCCGAGCAGGTGGCCCGCCGCCTTGCGGCCTGCGACGACCCCGTGGCGGTGGCGGTGGGCGAAGGCTGGCACCCGGGTGTCATCGGTATCGTGGCCTCGCGGCTGGTGGAGCGGTTCGGCCGGCCCGCGGTGGTGGTCAGCCTGGAAGACGACCAGGCCCGGGGTTCGGCCCGCAGCGTGGAAGGGGTGGACATCCACCGGCTGTTGTCCCGATGCCGGCCCCTGCTGTCCCGCTTCGGCGGGCATCCCATGGCGGCAGGCTTCTCCCTGCCCCGCCAGCGCGTGCACGCCTTCGTGGAGGCGCTTTTGGATGCGGCCTCCCGCCAGCTTCCCGCCCTGCCTGCCCCGCGGCTTTTCATCGACGGCTGGGCGCAGACGGCCGACCTGGGAGAGCTTCTGGGCCGGCAGCTGCCCCTTCTCGAGCCGTACGGCGAGGCCAACCCCCGGCCGGTGCTGGCCTGCCTGGGGGTGCAGGTGGTGGAGGCCCGGGCGGTGGGAGCGGAAGGGCAGCACCTGCGCCTGGTGCTGCGGGAGCCCGTCTCCGGGGAGCAGCGGCCGGCGGTGGCCTTCGACGCAGCGCAGCGCTGGGGCGACGGGGGGTGGCTGAGGGAGGAAGGCCGGTTGTGGGATGTGGCCTTCCACGTGCGGGTGGGGCCATTCAACCCGTGTGAGCTGCAGGTGGTGGACCTGCGCCCTTCCTGCCGGGACGCCCGGGCGGTGGTACGCCTGCGGGGGCTGCGGGAGGATGACTGGGCCGCTGCGGCCCAGCCCGCAGCAGCCGGCGTTGCGGAGCCGACCGGGGCCCGGGGCGCCACGGGTAGCCCCGCGGCGGCCTGTCCTCCGTCGGTGCAGGACCTGCGGGGCCTGGCCGAGCAGGGGGTGGAGGCTCTGGGGCGGTGGCTCGAGCAGGCCGGACCTCCGCCCGGCACCGCGGTGTGGGTGGCTGTCGGCGACGAAGGGGAGGGCCTGCGGCTGGCGTGGGAGTGGTGGCAGTCCGGCCTGGCCCGGCAGTGGCCGGTGGCCTGGCACCGGCCCGACCTGCCC
>DATCLL010000091.1:0-1506 GCA_036563935.1 Limnochordales bacterium
CCACGGCCACGGAGATGGCGCCCAGCCAACCCTTGGAGAGGGTTCGAGCGGGAGGTTTGGCAGCCCGCCGGGCCACCACCGCTCCGCCTGTCCCACCGGGCTCGGCCCGGCCTGCCCCCACAGCCGCTTGCGGGGGAGTCCCGCCCAACCCGTGGCCCGGCGCCGGCGGGGGCGGTTCTGAGGCGGGCTGCGGTGCCGGCTGCGACAAAGCCACCCCGCCGGCCGTGGCGGGCACGTGAGCCTCCACCTCCGGCGCATAGCCATCCACCTGCCACATGGCCAGCCGGGCATCTTCCCGCAGAAGCCCCCACAGCCTCTGCACGAAGGCAGCGAACTCGCCCGTGGCCAGCAGCTCCTCGCCCCGGGGGCGCCCGAAGGGCACCGTCACCTCGGCCCGTATCCGCCCGGGCCGGCGGGTCAGCACTACCACCCGGTCGGCCAGAAAGGCTGCCTCCTCGATGTTGTGGGTGACGTACAGCACCGTCTGGCCGCTTTGCTCCCACAGCCGCAGCAGGTCCTGCTGCAATAGGGCCCGGGTCTGGGCGTCCAGGGCCGACAGGGGTTCGTCCATGAGCAGCACCCGGGGATGCACCGCCAACGCCCGCGCGATGCCCACCCGCTGCTTCATGCCACCCGACAGCTCGAAGGGGTACCGGTGGGCCACCATGGGCAGCCCCACCATCTCCAGGTACTGCTGCCCGATGGCCCGGCGCCGGGCCGGCGCCACCCCCCGAACCTCCAGCCCGAAGGTGACGTTGTCCAGAACCGTGCGCCAGGGAAACAGCGCGAACTCCTGGAACACCACTGCCGACAGCGCCCGCAGCGGCTCCCCCCGCAGCTGGCCAGCGCCCCTGACCCCGTCGCCCAGAGAGGCGCTCTCCTCCACGAAGCGCACCTCGCCGGCCGTGGGAGCCATTAAGCCCGCCACCACTGCCAGCAGGGTGGACTTGCCGCAACCGCTGGGGCCCAGGATGGCCACGAACTCCCCGGCCCCCACCTGGAAGCTCACGTCCTGGAGGGCCACTACGGGCCGCTGGCCCCGCCGGGCCGGGTACTCCACCCGCACGCGGTCGATCTCGATGCGCAACGCCGTTCCCGCCTCACGCCGGGGGCACGCCCGGGGCACGCCCGGCGCCGTGCCCGTAACCGCGCCGCTAGCGGCCCCTCAGGCCGGCCAGGGCCTCATCGATGAAGGACATGTCCACGAACTCCGAAGGGTCCACCACTCTCGACAACATGCCCTGGGCCCGATACCACTGCTGTTGCTGCAGCAGATCCTGGGTGTCCACCCGGGCGTCGGGGTGGATGTAGGCCAGCGACCGGGCGATGGCCTGCCGGCGGGCACCCGTGTACTGCTCCACCACAGCCAGGAGCTCGTCGTACATGCCCGTGCCGGGCCCTCCCGGGCCGCCCAGCCCGAAGGCGGCCTGGTTGTACCAGCGCACGCCCCGGATGTAGGCCCGCATGAAGCGCACCGCTGCCTCCCGGCGCTGGCGGAACCTGTCC
>DATCLL010000092.1:0-6239 GCA_036563935.1 Limnochordales bacterium
GCGCCCGTCTTCGGCCATACCGGGCGGGTGGTGGCCGCCATCAGCGTCTCGGGGCCGGTCTTCTCCCTGCCCGTGGAAAGCGTCGACCCGGTGGGCCGGCTGGTGGCCGCCACCGCGCAGCAGATCTCCCGGGCGCTGGGCTTCACCGGCGCCCCCGGGTGAGGAGCCGGCCCGGCCCCATGCGCCCTGCCGTGCACGGGTCTGACCGCTACGGGCAGCTGCGCCGGGAAGTGCGCCTGCTGGGAACCCTGCTGGGAGAGGTTCTGCGGGAGCAGGGCGGGCAGGAGCTCTTCGAGGCCGTGGAACGGGTGCGCCAGGCCACCCGTGCCCTCCGCCGCCACATGAACCCGCAGGCGGAGCGGGAACTGGTGGCCTTCCTGGAGCAGCTTGCGCCCCCCACGGCGGTGGCGGTGGCCCGGGCCTTCGGCCTGTACTTCCAGCTGGTCAACCTGGCGGAGCAGCGCCAGCGGGTACGCCGCCGCCGGGAGTACCTGTTGCGCCGCCCCGACTCCGGCACCGAGCCGCCGGTACAGCCTGCCTCCCTGCGCGCGCTGGTCGCGCTGCTGCGGGAACACCTGTCCGCCGAGGAAGCCCTGAGGCTTTTGGGCTGCGTGCAGGTGGAGCTGGTGCTCACCGCCCACCCCACCGAAGCTGCCCGGCGCACGGTGCTGGGCATCCTGCGGGAAATCCACGAGCGCCTGGACCTCCTGGAGAACCCCCACACCACGCCGGACGCCGCCGAGCAGGCCCTGGACGACATCCGGGAACATCTCACGGTTCTGTGGCAGACCAGCGAGGTACGCTCCCGGCGCCCCGACGTGATGGACGAACTGCGCCGGGTGCTCTTCTTCTTTGACGTCACCCTCTTCGAGGGCCTTCCCCGCCTGCTGGAGGACCTGGAGCGGGAGCTGGCCCGGGCGTACCCCGAGCTGGCAGCCCGCCGCCAGGCAGGCCAGCGCCTGGTGGGGCCGCTGGTGCGCATGCGCAGCTGGGTTGGAGCCGACCGTGACGGCAACCCTGCCGTCACCGCCTCCGTCACCTGGGAGAGCTTCTGCCGCCAGCGGGACTTCGTGGTGCTGCGCTACATGGCCGCGGTGCGCCAGCTCATGGCCAGGCTCGCCCAAAGCAGCCGGCTGGTGGCGGTAAGCCCCAGCCTGTGGGAGTCCCTGGCCAGGGACGAGCAGCGCCTCTTGCCGGGCGGGCCCGGGTTTGTGCGGTGGCCGGAAGACGAGCCCTACCGGCGCAAGCTGGCCGCCATCTACAGCCGGCTGGAGCTGCTGCGGCGCCACAACCTGCAGCTGGCCTCCGGGTGGCAGCAGGCTTCCCGGTGGCAGCAGCCCCACACCCCGGAGCCCCCGCAGCCGGTGGCCCGCCAGGCTGCCGCGCGCTACCGCAGGCCCGGGGAGCTGCTGGACGACCTGCACGTGATGGAGCAAAGCCTCCTGGCCGGCGGCGCAGCCCGGGTGGTGGTGGGAAGCCTGGGACGGCTCATGCGGCAGGTGGAGCTGTTCGGCTTTCACCTGGTCCCCCTGGAGGTGCGCCAGCACAGCGACGTGCACGGCCTGGCGGTGGCCGAGCTGTTGCGGGCGAACGGGGTGCACCACGACTACCTGTCCCTTTCGGAACCCGAACGCCAGAGGCTGCTGGCGGGCCTGCTGGAAGAGGCCTGCTCGGCCGACCCGCACGGACAGCAGGCCCCGGCGGCTTCCCGGGCCGCGGGTGGTGCCCTGTCGGGGACGACCCGGGAGGTGCTGGACACCCTGGCGGTGATGGGAGCCATCCGCCACGAGGCGGGGCCCGAGGCCTGCGACACCTACGTGGTCAGCATGGCCCACGCTCCCAGCGACGTGCTGGAGGTGCTG
This sequence comes from Limnochordales bacterium, assembly GCA_036563935.1. Classification (GTDB taxonomy): domain Bacteria; phylum Bacillota; class Limnochordia; order Limnochordales; family Geochordaceae; genus DATCLL01. Next base: position 1,863 of record DATCLL010000092.1, read on the forward strand.
TGGCTGGCAGAGCTGGCGGGCGTCAGCTGGGTGGACGGGCAGTGGCGGCCTGTGCGGGTGGTTCCCATCCTGGAGACTATCCAGGACCTGCGGGATGCCGGTGCGCTGGTGGAAGCGCTGCTGGGCATTGCAGCCGTGCGGCCGTTCGTGCAGGCGTGGGACAACGTGGTGGAGGTGATGCTGGGCTACTCCGACAGCAACAAGGACGGGGGCTACCTGGCCGCCAACTGGGCCCTGCACCGGGCCCAGCGGGAACTCCTGGCCGCGGCCGGCCGGTTGGGGGTGCGCATCAAGTTCTTCCACGGGCGGGGCGGCGCGCTGGGGCGGGGCGGCGGGCCCACCACCCGGGCGCTGCTGGGCCTTCCGCCGGGCGCCACCGCCTCCGGCGTGAAGATGACCGAGCAGGGCGAGGTGCTCTCGGAACGCTACCTGCTGGCCGACATCGCCCAGCGCAGCCTGGAGCAGGTTCTGTGGGCCGCGGGGGTGAGGGCCCTGCAGGAGCAGGGCGGGGCCCGAACCGCCCGGGCAGAGCCGGCCTGCGAGCCGGCCTGGGAACAGGCCATGGAGTTCCTGGCCGACTGCTCCATGCAGGCGTACCGGGAGTTCCTGCTGGGCGGTCAAGAGGCAGGGCTCCGCTACTTCTTCTCGGCCACGCCCATCGCCCACATCGGCGAGCTGAACATCGGCTCCCGCCCCGCCACACGCCGGCCGGGCGGCCGGTTCGAGGAGTTGCGGGCCATTCCGTGGATGTTCGCCTGGCATCAGAGCCGCCAGCTGCTGCCCGCATGGTACGGGGTGGGCACGGCGCTCGCTCGATGGGCGGAACAGGCATCGGGGCAGGGCCGGGACCCGTGCGCGCTGCTGCGGGACATGTACGAGCGGTGGCCGTTCTTCCGGGGCCTGGTGGATAACCTGCAGCTGGCCCTGGGCAAGGCCGACATGCGGGTGGCGCAGCTGTACGCCACGTTGGCGGACCAGCCCGAGCTGGTGCAGGTTATCCGGGAGGAGTACCGGCGCACGCTGGAGGGGGTGCTGCGAGTCACGGGGCAGAAGGAGCTGTTGGAGCGGGAGCCGGCCCTGGCCCAGTCCATCCGGCTGCGCAACCCCTACGTGGACGCCCTCAACTACCTGCAGGTCCTCTTCCTGCGCCGCTACCGCAGCTCGCCCGACGAGACCACCCGCTTCGGGATTCTGGTCACCCTGGTGGGCATAGCGGCGGGGCTGCGCAACACCGGCTAGCCTTTCAGCGCCGCCGTCCCGTCCCGGACAGGCTAAACGCCGGGGCCATGCCGGCCGACGTAGATGACGGCACCTATCCACCTTGCGCACAGGGTGCACGTGCGACTGCCTTCGCGCCCTGCCGGTTGAGGGGGTTCTCCCGTGGCGTTTCTGGCCGGTGTGTCTGTGGCGAGGAAGCTGGGCCTCATCGCAGCCGTGAACGTGGCCGTGACCCTGCTTATGGGGTTTTGGGCGGACAGCGGCCTGCGCCGTTCCGGTCAGGCACTGGATGAGGTATACCGGGGCAACGTGCTGGGCATCCAGACCGCCACCGACGCCGAGCGGGCCGTGCGGCAGGTGGGCCAGAGCCTGGCCGAACACGCCCTGGCCCGCACGCCGGAGGAGAAGGCCAAGCATGAGGAAGAAATCCGGGAGCTTGAGGCTGAGTTCGCCAGGGCCCTGGCGGCCTACATGCCCACCATCGTGCGCCCCGAAGAGCGGGAACTGGTGGCCCGGGTGCAGGAAGGTTGGGACGAGTTTCTCCGGGCCGCCCGGCAATTCACGGAGTTCAGCCGCACCCGCACCGACCCCGCAGAACTCAACGAGGCTCTGGACACCCAGGTGACCCCCCGCCGCCAGGAACTCAACAGGCGCATCGAGGAGCTGGTGGCCTTCAACGTGCGCATGGCCCGGGAGATGCATGAGGCAAGCGCGCGGCTGTACCGGCAGACCCGCGCCGCCCTGCTGGCCGTCATCGCCGCAGGGGCCCTGGCGGGTACCGGGCTCACCCTGGTCATTGCCCGCGCCATCACCGGCCCCCTGCGCCGCATGGTGCAGGCCGTACAGGCCCTGGCCGGCGGAGACCTGTCGGTTCGGGTGGGCGTGACCGGGCGGGACGAGCTGGCCCGGGCGGCTCAGGCGCTGGACGAGGCCGTCTCGGCCCTGGCACGGCTCGTCCAGGAGGTGAAGCAGGGGGCCGAGCAGGTGGCGGCCACCTCCCAGGAACTGGCCAGCTCGTCCGAGGAGGTGAGCCGCTCGGTGCAGCAGGTGGCCGAGACGGTGGACCAGATGGCCCGAGGCAGCCAGCAGCAGTCGGCCGCTGCGGGCTCGGCAGCCGAGGCGGCCCGCCAGATGGGCCAGGTGGTGGATGAGGTGGCCAGGGCCGCCCGGGAGATGGCCCGGGAGGCCGGATCCGTCATGGAGCTGGCCAGGCAGGGGCGAGCGGCCCTGGCCTCCATCACCCAGCGGATGGCCGCCATCCAGCAGACGGTGGGGGAATCGGGCCGGGCGGTGCAGGACCTGGGCGAGCGCTCCCAGCGCATCGGCCAGATCGTGGACGTCATCACGGGGATCGCCGAGCAGACCAACCTCCTGGCGCTCAACGCTGCCATCGAAGCGGCCCGCGCCGGCGAGCAGGGGCGGGGCTTCGCCGTGGTGGCCGAGGAAGTGCGCAAGCTGGCCGAGCAGTCCCGGCAGGCGGCCGCGGAGATAGCGGGCCTGGTAGCGGAGATCCGCCAGGAGGTGGACCGGGCCGTGCGCAACGCCCAGGCCGGGGCGGGCGCCGTGGCCGAAGGCGTGGAGGCGGTGAACTCCTCGGGCCACACCTTCCAGGCCATCGCCGGCGGGTTGGAGCAGGTGGTGGAGCGCATCCAGCGGGTCGGCCAGGCCGCCGAACACCTGGCCCGGTCCAGCCAGCAGACCCTGCAGGCCGTGGACGAGATCGCTGCGGTAACCCAGCAAAACGCGGCCGGTGCCCAGCAGGTGGCCTCCGCCACCGAGGAGCAGTCCTCGGCGGTGCAGGAGATAGCCAGCTCCGCCTCCAGCCTGGCCGGCATGGCCCAGCGCCTCATGCAGGCCGCCGAGGCGTTTCGGGTATGAGGCCCGCCATGGTATAATGTCGCCGAACCGGCGGAGGGGTGCCGGAGCGGTCACAACGGGGCGGTCTCGAAAACCGTTGGGTGGCGCAAGCTGCCCCGTGGGTTCGAATCCCACCCCCTCCGCCACCGGCGGAAGGGTGCTGGAGCGGACGAACAGGCACGGCTGGAGACCGTGTGTGGGCCGACCGGCTCACCGTGGGTTCAAATCCCACCCCTTCCGCCATGCGGCATCGCACGACATACGGTTAGGGGTATGCTATAGTTCGTAGTTCCAGATTCGTAATCCGGCCGGATGACAAAAACTAGCGGCCGGGGCCCCCACGAAGCCGGGACCGCTACGGGGTAGCAGGGAAGTTGCCCGACCAGCCGGTCGACCACCCGCCAAGTAATGTAACTTCTCCGCAGGTCGTGCAAGCGAAGCCCCTTGGGCAATTTCAGCTTCTTGCGCACCTCAGCCCAGGCGCGGTCGAAGTCGGACGGCAGGATGGACGTGCCGTCGCCCTGGTCGAACGCCAGCGGGCCCAGCCCTTGGGCCTCCTCAGGTGATCTTGTGGGCTACCAGGGCGTCGGCCAGCGGGGTGGTATGGGAAGGTCCCGCATTCCAGCTCCGCTCTTGGCCGGCGCACTGCCGTACACCTTACAGCCGTCTTCCAGTGGCCCCTACTGGTAGCGCAGCCGGATAACGTCCCTCTCGAAGTCGATGGTTGCCCACGCCAGGCCAGCAACCCGTTGCGCCGCCTCCCCATGGCCGTGGCCACGAACAGCGGCAGGTAGTAACGGCTCTCCCGGAGTCGCACATATGTCTGGCAGCAATCTGTGCTATCGTACTGTACCGCGGCCCAGCCCATCCGGGTGGTCGACAGGCGGACCTAGGGGGTCGACGTTATCGGGCAGGCGGCGTAAGGTGGTCAGTGGGTGCGGCGCCTGAGCACCATGACCACCGCCTCTTGCAAGAACGCGCCGGGTTTCCGATACTTACTAGTGCCCGGAGCGAACCATACGCTACTGGCTAACTAGGATGTCGTCCCCTCCTCTGGGTGTCGCTACCACGTACGTAACGGCAGGTATCGGGGAGGAGGGTGTCATCTTGGCTGGCTGGATGCCACTGGGCATGGTTGCTACGAAGGGCACGAACGGTGGACGGGGCTTGACCGGCGCAGCCTGACCTTGCTTTGCACCGGTAGCTGTCTCCCAGGACGTGTACGCTGTCCCAGCCGCTGGATGGCCCTAGAAGACGACGGCGGAGGTAGGCGCTCAGGGGACCCCGGAAGAGGGCTAACAG
>DATCLL010000093.1:0-4249 GCA_036563935.1 Limnochordales bacterium
GTGGTGGTCTTCGGCGGGCTGGGCGGCGTCCGGGGCAGCCTGCTGGGCGGGCTGTTCGTGGGGGAAGTGGAGGCCTTAAGCGGCGTGCTGTTCCCGTTCCAGTACGTGTATCCCATCGTTTACGGGCTTTTGGCCCTGACGCTCATGGTGCGCAGCCAGGGGCTGGCCGGGGTGCGCACCCGGACCATCTGACGGGGTCGATGGCGCTATGGAGGAGCCGACCTGGACGACGGCAGGGGTGCTGAAGGCTGAGGCCGCCAGCCGGCCGTGGCGAGGCCGGGTGGCGGCCGGGGCTGTGTTGGCGGGCCTGGTGCTGGTGGGACTGCAGTCCCAGGGGCTTGGCCTGCTCAGCACCCTCACCACGGTCTTCCTGTACGTGGTTCTGGCGCAGGCGTGGAACTTGCTGGGCGGCTACGCAGGCTATCTCAATCTGGGCATGGCGGTCTTCTTCGGGGTGGGGGCATACACCACCGCCATCCTCAACGCCCGCTACGGCATCGCCCCGCTGGCGGCGGTGCCCGCTGCGGGGCTGGCCTCCTGCCTGGCGGCAGCCATGGTGGGCATACCCAGCCTGCGGGTGCGGGGTTCGTACTTTGCCATCCTCACCATGATCCTGGGCTTTCTCGCGCAGGTGGTGGCCCTCAACTCCAAGCTGACCCGGGGTGCCATGGGCATCTACGTGTCGCCCCTGCCCTGGGACCGGCGTCTGGTGGAGCAGGTCTTCTACTTCATCTACCTGGCCCTGGCGGTGGGCACCACGTGGCTGGTGGCGCGCCTGGAGCGCTCCCGCTTCGGCTACGCCCTGGTGGCGGTGCGGGAGGACGAGGATGCCGCCCAGGTGCTGGGGGTGCGCACCACCTGGGTGAAGATGGCGGCGCTTCTGGCGGGGGCGCTTCTGGCCGGGGCTGCCGGCGGCATATACGCCCAGCGCATCGGCTATCTGGAGCCCACCGGAACCTTCAGCCTGGACATCTCCATCGACGTGGTGCTCATGACCCTGGTGGGTGGGGCAGGGACGTGGCAGGGACCCGTCATCGGGGTGCCGCTGGTGATGCTGCTGGCAGAAGCCCTCCGGGTGGGCATCACCCGGGTGGCGCTTTTCGGCAGCCGGGTTCCCACCGAGTTTAATCGGGTGGTGCTGGGCGCGGTGCTCATCGTCATCGCGCTCTACGCCCGCCACGGCGTCATGGGGTTGATACGGCCAGTACGGGGGCGGAGGCTGACGGTCTGACATGCAGGCAGCGGTGTATCACGGGCGTCGGGATGTGCGCATCGAAAGCGTGGAGGACCCGGGGCCTCCCCGGTCGGGGGAGCTGCTTTTGGAAGTGATCCGGGCCGGGATCTGCGGCACCGACGTGTCGGAGTACCTGCACGGTCCCCAGGCCATTCCCGTCCACCGTCCCGACCCGGCCACGGGCTACCAGGGCCCCGTGATCCTGGGGCACGAGTTTTTGGGCCGGGTGGTGGAGGTGGGGCCCGGGGTGGAGGGGTTCCGCCCCGGCCAGCGGGTGGTGTCGGGGGCCGGCGTGTGGTGCGGGCAGTGTGCCTGGTGCCGGGCCGGCCGCACCAATCTCTGCGAGCGCTACTACACCCTGGGGCTGCAGGCCGACGGAGGCCTGGCAGAGTACGTGCGGGTGCCTGCGAAAACGTGTGTCCACGTTCCCGAGGAGTGCCCCGACGACGCGGCCGCCCTGGCCCAGCCCCTCGCGGTGGCGGTGCACGCCGTCAACCGCGCCGGGGTGGTGCCCGGGCAGAGCGTGGCCGTGGTGGGGGTGGGGGCCATCGGCTCCCTCATCGTGGCCGCCGCGGCCCGCCGGGGCGCCCGGCCCCTGGTGGCCGTGGACGTGAAGCCCGAACGGCTCAGGGCCGCCGCATCCCTGGGGGCCACCCACTGCGTGCAGGGCAGCGGGTCCCAGGCAGCGCAGGCCGTGCACGAGGCCACGGGCGGGTACGGAGCGGAAGTGGTCATCGAGAGTTCAGGCGTTCCCGGCTCGGCCGACCTGGCCTGCGCCATGGTGCGCCGGGGAGGGCGCATCCTGCAGGTGGGGCTGCATCACGAACCCGAGCCGGTGGCCCTACGGGATCTGGTGCTGCGGGAGGTGGACCTCATCACCACCGTGGCCCACGTCTGCCCCGTGGACCTGCCGGAGGCCGTGCGGCTGCTGGCGGACGGCACCCTGGCGCAGTTGGTGGTGGACCGGGTCATCGGCCTGCAGCGCCTGGTGCCGGACGGCCTGATGGCCCTGGCCGAAGGCCGGGCCCAGGGCAAGATCCTGGTGGATCCCCGCGCGTAAGGGGCAGGGCGTACCGAGCAGGGCGCCGACGCGGAACGCTGCGGCCCGGGGAAGCCTGGCCGCAGCGTTCCGCCCTTTGCGTGCCGGCACGTGGCCGCGCTGCTGCACTACTGCTGCCACATGGCCCGCACGGCCTGGACGATGCGCTCCACGCTGGGGATGGCCGCGTCCTCCAGCACGGGGCTGAAGGGCAGGGGCGCATCGGGCAGCCCCAGCCGCTGCGGGGCTGCCTTGAGGTGCCGGAACGCCCGCTCGGCGGCAAAGGCCACCACGTCGCCTCCCCATCCGCCCACCACGGGCTGCTCCTCCACCGTCAACAGCCGCCCGGTGCGGGCCACGCTGGCCACGATGGTGTCCACGTCCATGGGGCGCAGCATGCGCAGGTCCACCACCTCGGCCTCGATGCCGTCCTCCCTGGCCAGCACCTCGGCCGCCTTCAGGGAGCGGTCCACCATGAGCAGGCTGGCCACGATGGTGACGTCCCGCCCGGGCCGCACCACCGCGCTGCGCCCCAGCGGCTCGGGCTCCTGCCCCACGGGCACCGGCCCCTTCATGGCGTACATGAACTTGTGCTCGATGAAGATGACGGGGTTGTCGTCCCGGATGGCCGCCCGCAGCAGCAAATAGGCGTCGGCCGGGTTGGAGGGGGCCACGATCTTCAACCCCGGGAACACCCGCAGCCACGACTCTCCCGTCTGGGAGTGCTGCGCCCCGAACCGGATGCCGCCGCCGCCCGCCACCCGGATGACCAGGGGCACCGAGGACTGCCCGCCGGACATGTAGCAGTGCTTCGCGATGCTGTTGACGATGGGGTCCATGCACACGCCCAGGAAGTCGGCGAACATGATCTCCACCACGGGCCGCAACCCCGTGATGGCCATGCCGAAGGCCGCGCCCACGAACCCGTTCTCCGCGATGGGGGTGTCGATGACCCTCTGGGGCCCGAACTCCCCGTACAGCCCCTCCGTCACCTTGAACACGCCGCCGGCCTCCCCGATGTCCTCCCCCAACAAGAGCACCCGGGGATCCCGGCGCATCTCCTCGGCCAGGGCCTGCCGGATGGCCTCCCGGTAGGTGAGCTGAGTGGGCGTCTGTTCCACGGCCTCGCACCTCACTTCGGTTCACAGGCTTGCCTGCACGGACGGCTCCAACCGGCGCCTTAACGCCAGCACGTGCCTTACGCCAGCACGTGGGTGGTCAGTTCCGACAGGTCGGGCCACGGGGCCCGGGCTGCCGCCTCCGAGGCCGCCTTCACCCGGGCCCGCACCTCCTGCAGCATGGCGTCGGCCTCCTGCTGGGTGAGCCAGCCTTTCTCCAGCAGGTAGTTGCGCAGCCGGACGATGGGATCCCGGGCCAGCCACTCCCGTACCTCCTGCTCGGGGCGGTAGCGGGCCGGGTCCGTGCGGGAGTGGCCCTTGTGCCGGTATGTCTTGCACTCCAGAAACGTGGGGCCCAGTCCGCTGCGGGCCCGCTGGACCGCCTCCACCGCCGCATCGTACACGGCCAGGACGTCGTTGCCGTCCACGATGCGGCTTTCCATGGCGTACGCCTCGCCGCGGCGGGCCAGGTCCTCGAAGGGAGTGGTCTTGTTGATGCGGCTGTACTCGCCGTAGAGGTTGTTCTCGCACACGAAGATGGCGGGTGCCTTCCACACCGAGGCGATGTTGAGGGCCTCGTGGAAGGCGCCGATGTTGGAGGCTCCGTCGCCGAAGAAGCTCACCGCCACCCGCGGCTCACCCCGCAGCTTGGCCGACATGGCCGCGCCCACCGCCGCCGGGATGCCGGCGCCCACGATGGCGAAGGCCCCGATGATCCCCCGGCTTGCGTCCTGCAGGTGCATGGAACCGCCCTTGCCCTTGCAGATGCCGGTGCTGCGCCCGAAGAGCTCGGCGAACATGGCCTCCATGGGCACGCCCCGGGCCAGGCAGTGGCCGTGGCCCCGGTAGGTGACGGTG
>DATCLL010000094.1:0-8793 GCA_036563935.1 Limnochordales bacterium
CGCCCTGCGCCGCCTGCAGTCGCCGCTGTTCGTGGGGCTGTAAACCAGGGGGCCTGGCCCACCCCGCTGCCCGGCGGGCGCCCCAGGCCCCCGGGCGCTGCGGCTTGCAGGCGCAGCCGCCGCCTACTTCTCGTCCACCGCCAGGGGCTCCCGGAACAGCCCTCTCCCCGCCACCCGGGAGTAGGCCACGTACACCACCGACAGCGCCGCCAGCACCAACAGCCCCAGGGAGATGGGGCGGGTGACGAAGGGGAGCAGGCTGTACTGGTTCATCAGGGCCCGGCGCAGGTTGGTCTCCGCCAGCGGGCCCAGGATGAAGCCCAGCACGAACGCGGCCAGAGGGAACCCCGCCCGCTTCAGGGCAAAGCCCAGCAGCCCGAACAGCAGCACCACCCACACGTTGAACACCCGGTTGTTGAGGGTGTACGCGCCGAGCCCGCACAGCAGCAACACGGCCGGCACCAGCACGTCCTTGGGCACGCGCTCGATGCTCGCCAGGTAGCGCAGGCTGAGGTTGAAGATGAAGACGGTGACCACGGTGGCCACCAGATAGGCCACCATGATGCCCCCGGCCAGGGCCGGCTGGTTGACGATGAAAAGCGGCCCCGGCTGGATGCCCTGGATGAGCAGGGCCCCCAGCATCACCGCCGTCACCGCATCCCCGGGGATTCCGAACGCCATCATGGTGATGAGGGCTCCTGCCGCCACGGAGTTGTTGGCGGCCTCGGAGGCGATGATGCCGTCGGGGTTGCCCTGCCCGAAGGGAACCTCCCGCCGCCGGGAGATCTTCTGGGCCTGGTCGTAGGCCAGGATGTTGGCGATGCTCCCGCCGGCCGCCGGGAGAACCCCGATGAACAGCCCCACCACCGTGGACCACAGGAGCACCACGCGCGACTGCCACAGTTCCCGCAACGCCAGCAGGGGCGAGTAGCTCAACTGGCGGCGGTCCCGCACCCGCAGCCGCTCCAGGCGCTGCTCACCGGCCGTCAGGTCCTCCAGCAACTGGGAGAAGGCGAACATGCCGATGAGCACGGGCAGGAAGTCGAATCCGCCGTTGAGTTCGGTAAAGCCAAAGGTGAAGCGGGGCGACGCGCTGATGGGGTCGTAGCCCACCGTGGCGAACAACAGGCCCAGCAAGCCCGCCACAAGGCCTTTCACCAGGTTCGCTCCCGAAAGGCTCGCGATGACCGTCAGCCCGAAGAAGATGAGGGAGAAGTACTCCCACGGGCCAAAGCGGGTCGCCCACAGGGAAAGGGCGGGCGCCGCCACCACCAGCACCACGCCGCCCAGAAGCCCGGCCACCGCCGACGACCAGTTGCCCAGGGCCAGTGCCCGCCCGGGCTGCCCCGAGCGGGCCATGGGAAAGCCGTCGAAGGTGGTGGCCACCGAGGAGGGCGTTCCCGGGATGCCCAGCAACGTGCCCGAGATGAGCCCTCCCGTGGCGCCGCCCACGAAGACCCCCACCATGGTGCCGAGCCCCTCCATGGGGGACATGTAGAAAGTGAGGGGCAGCACCAGCACCACGCCCATGGTGATGGTGAAGCCGGGGATGGCGCCGATGACCAGACCCGCCACCACCCCCAGCAGGGTGTACAGGATGACCGTAGGCTGAAGGAACGCCTGTACGCCTGCGCTCAGCAGGTGGCCCAGGGCCATGCTCTCACATCCACCGCCCGTGGGGCAGGATGACCTGCAGAACCCGCTCGAAGAGCAACTGCAGGACTACCACGGCCGCCAGGGAGCCCGCCACGGGGCGCACCATGGCCCGCCAGGGCCGCGGGCGCAGCAGGTACTGCACCGCCGCCAGGTACAGGAAGGTGCTGGGGGCAAACCCCAGCACCGGCAGCAGCCACGCATACACCCCGAAGGTGACGAAAGCGATGGCCGGATACCGCCACGCCGCCAGGCGTTCGCGGAAGTTGCCGGCTCTGACCGCTTCCCTGCCCGACGGCCACACCAGCAGGGCCAGGCTCAACGCCATCAGCCCCACCAGCACGACCCGGGGAAAGAAGGCCGGGCCCAGGCTGGAGGCGAAGGGCGCCTTGCGGAAGGTATACGTCTGCCAGTACAGTATCAGGCTTCCTGCCAGAATCAGCGCGGCGCTGAGCCGATCGACCAACCTCCCCCTCCCCCCGCCTGCTCCCCCGGCCTGCCGGCGCCGTCAGCCGCGGGCATAGACGCCCATGGCCCTGGTCATCTCGGTGAGGTCCGCCAGGGACTTGCGCAGGAAGGCCTCGTAGCGCTCCAGCGGGATGTAGTTCACCTGGGTGCCCAGGCCTTCGATGCGGGCCCGGAACTGGGGGTTGGAGGCCACCCGGCCCAGGGCGTCCGCGATCTTGCGGACGATGGCCGGATCCGTTCCCTTGGGCACGTAGATGCCCCGGTTGACGGCCTGCTCCCAGTCAACGCCCAGCTCCTTCAGGGTGGGCAGGTCCGGCAGCCGGGGATCCCGCTGCGCGGTGGCGATGGCCAGGAACTTCAAGCGCCCTGCGTCCACGTACGACTTGCCCGAGGCGATGTTGCTGGAGATGAAGTCCACGTGGCCGCCCACCGCCGCCTGGGTGCGCTCGGCGGTGCCCTCATAGCTCACGATGCGGAACTGCAGCCCGCCCCGCACCTGCATGGCCAGGGGGAACATGTGGCTGGTGGAACCCAGGGTGGCGGCAAAGGTGTAGCGTCCCGGGTTGCGCCGGACCAGCTCCAGCGCCTCCCGGGCATCCCTGGCCGGGAAGTTGGCCCGGGCCGTCCAGATCTCCGGGGTGGAGGTCATCAGCGCCACCGGCTGGAAGTCAAAGTAGGAGAAGTCCACCACGCCCGTCAGGTACGACAGGGCCAGGCTGTCGTGGCCGGCAAACCACGTGTAGCCATCCGGCGCCCGCCGCAGGGCCTCGGCGGCCCCCACCGTTCCACCGCCGCCGGGGATGTTCTGGACCACCACCGGCTGGCCCAGCTCCTTTTCGGCAAACTCGGCCACGATGCGGTACAGCACGTCCGTGTCGCCGCCTGCGGCCCACGGCACGATGAGCACGATGGCCTTGGAAGGATACCGGGCCGCCGCCCCCGACTCGGCAGCAGCCTGCACCGGGCCCGCCGCCGCGGCCAGCCCGACCGACGCCACCAGGCCCAGCACCACGAGCCAGCCCACGCCCGCCGTCGCCCTGCGCACCGCAACCCCTCCCCGCCGGAAACCCCTCTCACGCCCATAGTAGGCGCACCGGTCCAGAGCCGTCAAGGCAGCCTTCTGCGCCGGCGGCTCCGCACCATGAGCCCGTTTTCCGTATCCCGGAGGTGACCACCCCAGCGCTGGGCCGCCTCCCGGGCCCGCCGCAGGTGCAGCCGCATGGCCGCCTCGGCCAGGTCCGGGTCCCCCTGGCGCAAGGTCTCCAGCAGCAGCCGGTGCTCCTCCATGGTGTGCACCGGCCGGCCGGGCAGCTCCAGGGAGCGGCGCCGGTAAAACTCGATGCGGTCCCGCAGCTGGGCGACCAGCCGCTGCAGGTGCCGCATGCCGCTCAAGGTGACCAGGTGCCGGTGGAACTCCTCGTTGGTGGCCCGCACCCCCTCCAGGTCCCCCTGGGCCAGGGCCGACTGCGCCCGCTGCAGGATGGCCTCGAGAGCCTGGAGGTCGGCTTCGGTGCGCCGGCGCGCCGCCTCCCGCACGGCCAGCCCCTCCAGCTGCTCCCGCAGGGCGTAGATCTCCGCCAGGTCCTCGGTGGACAGGGAGGCCACCACCATGCCCCGCCCCGGCCGGTACTCCACCAGCCCCTCGTCGTGCAGGCGGCGCAGGGCTTCCCGCACCGGCGTGCGGCTGACACCCTTCGCCCGGGCAATGGCCCGCTCCACCAGCCGCAGCCCCGGCGGAAGCTGGCCTCCGTGGATCTCCTGCTTGAGCCGGCGGTACACCTGCTCCGCCAGCTCTGCGCTGCGCCTTCGGGCCCCGTGCACCCGGTTGTCGCCCGGCTGAACAGCAGCGACGCCGCCATCAACGCTCATACGGCCCCACCCCGAGCCGTGGCCAGAACCCCAGCGCGAAGACCAGCGTGAGCCCGGCCGCCAGCGCCCAGGCCCGTATGCCCGCCCGCCGCATCTCCGGGATGGTGAAGTAGCCGTACCCGTAAGCCATGGCCGTAGTGGGCGTCTGGGCCGGCAGGAAGAAGGCGAACCCCGCGGCCACCAGCGCCACGTGGGCCAGCCACACCGGGTTCAGGTGCCACGCCCGGGCCAGCCCCACGGCCACGGGCAGGAACATGGAGACCATGGCCAGCATGTTGGCGAAGCCCAGGCGGATGAGGGTGACGGTGGCGATGACCAGCACCGCCGCCCCTGCCGGGCCCATGCGGGGGAACAGCCCCGTCACGGCCCGGGCCAGCCACTGCCCTGCCCCCGACTGGGCCAGGGTGGTGGTGAGGGAGTAGGCCGCCCCGAACTGGATGATGACATCCCAGTTGACCCGGCGCAGGGCCTGCTCCCAGTCCATCACGCCCACCACCGGGGCGGCCAGGGCCAGCGCCGCCGCCAGCCCCACGTGGGGCACCGGGAGCCGGTGCCGCGGCTCGCTCAGCCACAACGCCACCATCGCCCCCAGGACCAGCACGGTGCGCAGCTCGGCCCCCCGCAGGGGCCCCAGCTGGGCCCGCTGCTGGCGCAGGTACTCCAGCCCTCCGGGCACCTCCCGGAACTCCGGCGGATACAGCCGCACCATCCAGTACCACAGCCCCACCACGAACAACGCCAGAAGCGGCAGACACGCCAGAAGCCACGTCAGGTAGCTCCACCGGTACCCCACCAGACGGGCCAGGGCGCCGGCGGTGTACACGCTGGAGATGGAGGCGGTCATGAGAGCCCAGGCGGTGTTGATGGAGACGAACCCCACCCCCAAAAAGACCGCCCTGGCAAAGGAACCCGACCCCACCGGGCCGGCGCCCTCGGCTGCGCCTTTGGCCGGCCCGTTGGGCGCCATGGCCCGCACCAGGCTGGCGCACAGGGGCAGCAGGATGGCCGAGCGTCCCGCCGTGGAGGGCACCATGAACCCCAGCACCGCCGCCGCCACGAACAAAGCCAGAAGCGTGGTGCGGCTGTGGCCCCTGGCCTGCCCCAGAAGCCACAGCGCGATGCGCCGGCCCAACCCCGTGCTCTCCAGCGCCCCGGCGATGACGAAGGTGGCCACGAACAGCCACACGTAGCTCTGGCCGAAGCCCACCAGCGCGTCGTCGAAGCTGCCCAGGCCCAGCAGGGGCACCAGAACCAGCACCAGCAGGGCCACCAGGGAGGGGTGCAGCCACCCGGTAGCCCACCCTACCAGGGCCAGCCCCAACAGCCCCAGGCCCCGGGCCACCGACGGGGGAAGCCCGAGGGCCGCCAGCCAGGGGCCCGCGGCCGGCGGCAGCAGGCAGGCCAGCCAGCGCCACCGGCTCCAGGCGCTCCCCAGCCGGGCAAGCCAGGCGCGGGCAGCGGCCGGCGCCGGCGCCTGCTTCGGCGCCGCAGCCGGGCCGCTGCCGGCCTGCGTCTCAGCGGAGGACTCCCGTGGCGACAAGGAGTTCACGGTGCAGCTCCGTCTCCCGGGCCAGCAGCTGATAGAACTGGCTGCTGGAAAGATACCCGTCTACCAGGTCGTTTTCTTGCATGTACTTCTGGAACCCGGGGTCCCGGGAGGCGCGCCGCAGGACGTCGTCCATGTACGCCACGATCTCGTCGGGCACCTCCTTGTGGTACACGAACCCCCGCCACTGCTCCATCACCACGTCGTACCCCTGCTCCCGGAAGGTGGGCAGGTCCGGGTAGGCCGGCAGGCGCTTCTCCGACGGAACCGCCAGGAAGCGCACCCGTCCGGCATCCAGCAGGGCCGCCACCTCCTGGGGAGAGGTGCTGATGACATCCACCGTGCCGCTCACCAGGGCCGTGGACGCCTCACCGCCGCTCTGGAAAGGCACGTAGGTGAGGGTGAAGCCCGCTTCCCGGGCGAACATGGCAAACAGCAGGTGATCCGTCGAGCCCGCAAAGGCGCCCCCGAAGGTAACCCGGCCCCGGCGGGCTTCGTCGGCCAGCTCGCGCAGGTTCTTCCAGGGAGCGTTGGCCCGCACCGCCACGAAGAACGGTTCCACCTGGCTGCGCTGGATGGGCTTGAAGCTGCGGTAGTCGTAGTTCAGCTTGCGGGTGATGGGCGTCAGGGTCAGGTTCTTGGTGACGATGAGCACCGTGTAGCCGTCGGCCGGCTGCTGCAGCACGTGGGCCATGGCCACCGCCCCGGAGCCGCCCGCCCGGTTCTCGATGACCACCGGCACGGGAAGCAGGTTCTGGCGGCGGATGGCCTCGATCATCTGCCGGCCCAGCACGTCCCCGCCGCCCCCCGGCGACGACCACGTGATGAAGCGGATGGTGCGGTTGGGAAACCCGCTGGGAAGCGGGCGGGGAGCCTCGGCCAGCGCCGGGGCCCAAAGCAGCCCCCACACGCCCCAGGCCGCGACCACCAGTCTTCCCCACCGACCCGTTTTGCTCGCCATGGTCAACCCCCTAACCGGTTGCGTCCCGCGGCCGGAAGACTCCGGCCGGTTCCCGCCACAACGCCCCGGGCCCGCCGCCCGGCGGGCCGCACCCTTCCTGGTTGTGGCCCCCCTTTCATCACCCCCCTGCCGACGGGGCCCCCATGCCCGCAGGCCGGGCCGCCCGAAGCCGGCCGGCCAGCTTCGACCACACCACCGGCCCCAGCGTCAGCACCCCCGCCAGGGCCAGCACGCCCAGCGACACCGGGCGCTGCAGGAAGATGAGGTAGGAGCCCCGGGAGACGATGAGGGACTGGCGGAAGGCCTGCTCCAGCAGGGGCGCCAGCACCAGGCCCAGCGCCATGGGTGCGGCCGGTATGTCGGCCTTGCGGAACAGGTACCCCACCACGCCGAACACGAACAGCAGCCCCACGTCGAACAGGCTGTTGCGCAGCCCGTAGGTTCCCAGCACCGAGAACAGCAGGATGACGAAGGTGAGCAGGCGGTACGGCACCCGGGAGATCTGGGCGAACAGCCCCACCAGGGGCAGGTTCAGGATGAGGAGCATGACGTTGCCCACGTACATGCTGGCGAACAGTCCCCACACGAAGTCGGGGTTGTGCAAAAACAGCGTGGGGCCCGGCCGGAGCCCGAACATGAGCAGCGCGGCCAGGATGACCCCCGTGGTGGCCGAGCCCGGGATCCCCAGGACCAGCATGGGGGCCATGGCGCCGGCGGTCGCGGCGTTGTTGGCCGCCTCGGGCGCCGCCACCCCCTCGGGTGCCCCCCGGCCGAACCGCTCGGGATGGCGGGACAGGCGCCGCTCCAGGGTGTACGCCAGAAAGGAGCTCACCGTGGCCCCGGCGCCGGGCAGCACCCCCACCAAAAACCCCACCAGGGTTCCCCGCAGCATGGCCGGAAGCGTGGCCCGCAGGTCCCGCCACGAAGGCCACAGGCTGCGGAAGCCCCCGTAGTCCACCAGGGCGCCCTCGTCCCGCCAGGGGTGCTGCAGGTTCCACAGCACCTCGCCCAGGGCGAACACCCCGATGGCGGCCACCACGAAGTCGATGCCCTCCAGAAGCTCCACCATGCCCAGCGTGTAGCGGTCCCGGCCGCTGATGGTGTCGATGCCCACCGTTCCCAGCATCAGGCCCAGCACCACGCTGATGAGGGCCTTGGCCAGCGAGCCGCTGCCCAGGCCCGCCACGGTGGTAAGGCCCAGCACCATCAGGGCGAAGTTCTCGGGAGGGCCGAAGCGCAGCGCCACCTCGGCCATGGTGGGGGCCAGCAGCATGAGAAACACCACGCCCAGGGTGCCTGCCACGAAGGAGCCGATGGCTGACAGCGCCAGGGCCAGCCCTCCCCGGCCCTGACGGGCCAGCTGGTAGCCGTCCAGGGCGGTGACCACGCTGGCCGACTCTCCCGGGGCGTTGACCAGGATGGAGGTGATGGCCCCGCCGTACATGGCCCCGTAGTAGATGCCCGCCAGCATGATGATGGCGGTGACGGGCTGCTGCCCGAAAGTGAGGGGCAAAAGCAGCGCCACCCCGCTCACCGGCCCGATGCCCGGCAGCGCGCCGATGGCCGTACCGATGAGGCAGCCTGCGAAGGCCGCCAGGAGGTTGTGCGGCTGCAGCGCCACGGAAAAGCCCTGGAGGAGATGGGTCAGGTTCTCCAAGCGGCTCACCGTCCCGCCACGCGCCTGCCCTGCCCCTTACGGCAGAGGCACCTGCAGCACCCGAACGAAAACCCAGTAAGCAGGCAGGGTGATGACCGCCGACCAGAACAGGCTGCGAGTCCAGGCGGCGGAGAAGAAGAGGGACTGCACCAGGGTGCCCAACGCCACCGTGCTGACGAGAAAACCGGCCCTGGGAAGCGCCGCCAGGTAGCCTGCCAGCAGGGCCACCGCCAGGGCCACACGCCGCAGGGCCGAACCGTCCGGGGGTTCCGGCTCGCGGGCCGCGCCGGGGAGCTCCTGGGCAGAACGGGAGACATCGCTTGCCTGCCCCTCGCCCTGGCCGAAGGGAAGGCTATCCGGCGCAGCCGCCCCACCGTGGGCCGGCTGCGGGCGGCCCACGCCGCCCAGGCTGGCCCCGATCCCCAGCACCAGCGCCAGCACCGCCAGCGCCCCGTCCAGCAGGAGGGGGAAGGTGCGGGCTGTGGGCATACCAGGCGGCCCTTCGTCGCCGTACTGAAAGGTTCCCCAAAGGTACAGCCCGGCCACGCCCAACAGCAGCAGCGCCGCCCACTGGTCTCGGTTCGGTCGCATCCGGCCCCCCGCCGCCCGACGCTCCCGGGTGACGCTCCAATGGTATAC
>DATCLL010000095.1:0-2050 GCA_036563935.1 Limnochordales bacterium
TGCGGGCCCTGGCGGTCTTCGAGCGGGGCTGTCCCGTAGCCCAGACCCTGAAAGGTTGCGTGGCGCTGGAGCACAGCTGGGAGGTGGTGGAGGAGCCGGCGCAGCAGCCCGAAGCGGGCGCAGGCCCGTCATGAGCGGCGAGAGTGGCCTTGAGACGCTTGCTGCGGGCTTCTCACACGACTGCTCCGATGCCTGCAGCGGGCCGCGGCGGTGGTGCGGGCGGACTAGACCGCACCACCTGCCCTCAGCCCGCGCACACGAACTCCATGGGATACTGCTGCAACACCTGCGGGCCCGTCTCGGTCACCGCCACCACGGAGCCCACCTGCAGCCCACGCCGCCGGTCCGCCGACAGCAGATGCGGCTGCACCACCAGCACCATCCCCGGCTCAAAGACGATGGGCTCCTGGGGGCGCCGGATGATGGCCAGTTCGGGAACGTCCAGCCGAGGCGGCTCCAGGGACAGGCCCCAACCGTGCACCAGCGCGTCCATGGTCCACACCCCGCGGCCCGCCAGCACCTGGCGTGCCGCCCGGCGCACGTCCTCGTCGGTTCCGCCTGGCCGCAGGCTTTCCACCACTGCCTGGAAGGTCTCCACGGCCAGCTCGAAGAGGGCACGGTAGTCTGCGGTCGGAGCGCCGCCCACCGCAACCGGGCGGTGGATCTGGCCCGGATACCCGCCGTAGCTGGCGCTGAGCTCGGTGAGCACGACATCGCCCCGCTCCAGCTGCCGCAGGGATGGCTGCTGGCGGGGAAAGACCAGGTCAGGATCGTCCATGGACGTGGAGCCCAGGAACGTCAGGCGGGGCTCGCCCCCGTGCTCCCAGGCAGCCCGGTGCACGAGGCCGGCCAGCTGGCATTCGGTCATGCCCGGCCTGGTGTGGCTGGCCAGGGCAGCTACCGTGGCGTCGGTGATGCGGGCGCCCTGCCGCAGCAGCTCCAGCTCTGCAGGGCTTTTGACCCGGCGCAGCTTTTGGAGAAGCTCGGTGGCATCTTGCCAGCGCACCCGGGGCAAGCGCTCCATGAGGGTGCGGACGTGCTCGTGGGGGAGACTGCTTCGCTGGATGCCCCGGCTTCCCACCAGCCCGATGCGGCCCTCGGCAAGGCCGTGCTCCTCCACGGCGGCGGCCAACCGGTCGGCAGGGTTCCAGGACAGCCAGTCCACCTGGTCCACCCGGGCCATGGCCCGGGCGTGGGGCAGGTAGAGTTCGTTGCTGATGAATAGCGCCGGCTCGCGGCCCTTCGCCACCAGCACGTACGCGAAAAGGGGATCCTGGTAGCCCGCCAGGTAGAGGACGTTCGCGCAGTTGGCGCCCTGGGCTCCCGAGTCGCCGTACACCAGCAGTCCGTCCAGCCCTGCCTGTTCCATGGCCTCCCACACCCGCCGGCAGCGCCGCTCCATCTCCGCCACCGATGGGCCGGGAAAGCGGGGATCCTGGCGAAATGCCACCTGCCCTCACCTCCGGGAGGGGTCTACAGGTGAGCCTGCAGCCAGTCGGCCATGTACATCACCGATGCCAGACGTCATCCAGCTGGCAGTGCTGCGCTCCGCCTTCCTGTTCCGTGAACACCCGCAGCGTCTTGCCCGACCCCTGCCGCTCACCGCCACGCCAGAAACGCCATGGCCGCGCTCCAAAGGCTCAGGACCACCGCATCGGTGGCCAGCACCTGCCGGGTGACTCCTGCCAGGGTGGGCCCGTTGCCCACAAGCCCCACCAGCAACGCCAGCCGGGAGGCGGAAGCCATGGTCAGCAGGGAGGCCGACACGTTTTGCGCGGCCACCAGCCACTCCGGCGCAAAGCCCAACCGCCGGGCCGCCTCGGCCTGGGCGGCAGCGAACATGGCGTTGGCCCCCGCGTTGCTGCCCGTGGTGAAACCGCCCAGGGCGCCCACCCACGGGGCCACCACCACGTACGCCTTGCCCAGGCTGGCAGCGGCCCCGGCCAGCGCCCGGGCCATGCCCGAAAAGCGCATGAGGTTGCCCGTGGCCAAAAAGGCCACCGTGGTGGCGGCCACCGGCGCCCAGCGGCTCAGAGTGCGGCGCAGGGCA